>DATLUM010000077.1 GCA_035533095.1 Acidimicrobiales bacterium
CGCGGGTGGGAGTAGCCACGGCTCGTCCCTTGTGGGAAGTGTTGTGGTGACCGGCGACGGCGGCAACACCTGGGCGGCGCAGCCCTCGCCGTCGACCCACCAGCTGAACGGGGTGGCGTGCACCGGTCCTTCGACGTGTATAGCCGTCGGTGACAGCGGGACGATCCTCTCCACGTCGGATGAGGGTGCGACCTGGACGACCGAGACATCGGGGAGCACCCGGAACCTGTTCGGGATCTCTTGCCCGGATGCCTCCCACTGCTTCGTGACGGTCTCAGGAGCAGTAGTGCTGGCAACGATCGACGGTGGCACCACCTGGACTTCGCACACCACACCGAACAGCGTCTCGGGGATCAGCTGCCCGGACGGCTCGCACTGCTATGGGGTAGCCGGCAGCACGGTCGACACGACGACCGACGGTGGTCAGACATGGGTGAGCCACTCGATCGTCAACTCCAATATCGACGACATTTGGAGCATCTCGTGCGTGAGCGACACGGCTTGCACAGCTTCTGGCGGCACCGGCTTCAGCCAGGCGAACCATCCTGCGCTGATCCTCACCACGACGGACGGGGGCACCACCTGGAACCAGATCGCCACGCCGGCGGGCACCCACGGAACGCCGAACGTCGCCTGCAATTCCACGGCGTGTTGGGCGGCCGGGGCCAAGGGCGCGATCATCTCGACGCTCACCCCTGGCTACTGGATGGTCGGTTCGGATGGTGGTGTGTTCAACCTGGGCCCGAACAGCTACTTCGGCTCCACGGGTAACCGAACACTCAACAAGCCGATCGTCGGGATCGCTGACACCCGCGACCTGGGCGGCTACTGGATGGCAGCCACCGATGGTGGAATCTTCAACTTCGGTGACGCCGGTTATCACGGGTCGCTGCCGGGGTTGGGGATCACGCCGAACAAGCCGATGGTGGGAATCGCTTCGACACCTGACGGTGGTGGCTACTGGTTGGTCGCGTCCGACGGAGGGATCTTCAACTTCGGTGACGCCCACTTCTACGGCTCACTCGGCAACCGGACGTTGAACCAGCCGATAGTCGGGATGGCCTCCACGCCAGACGGCGGCGGTTACTGGCTGGTGGCTGCCGATGGTGGGATCTTCAACTTCGGCGACGCTGCCTACCTGGGTTCGGTGCCGGGTATGGGGATCAAGGTCAACAAGCCAGTGGTAGGTATGGCCGCTACCTCCGACGGTGGCGGTTACTGGCTGGTGGCTTCCGATGGTGGGATCTTCAACTTCGGCGATGCCCCGTACAACGGTTCGCTCGGTAACCGTACGATCAACCAGCCGATCGTGGGCATGGTCGCCACCTCGGACAACGGCGGCTATTGGCTCGCCGCTGCCGACGGTGGGATCTTCAACCTGGGTGACGCGCCCTACGAGGGTTCGGTGCCTGGGCTCGGGATCACCGTCAACAAGCCGATTGTGGGGATAGCTGGCGGCTGACGGCCTGGACCTCCAGGCCGTCAGCTACGGTGCCGGCATGACGGCTGCGGTCGCGTGCCGGCAACTCACCTTCAGCTTCGGGGAGCAGTTGGCGGTCGATCATGTCGATCTGGAGATCGCGCCAGGCGAGGTATTCGGCCTGCTCGGACCCAATGGCGCCGGCAAGACGACGACCATCCGGATCCTGACCACCCTCCTCCCGTGTGAGCGGGGAAGTGCTGAAATCTTCGGCGTGGACGTCGGCCGGCACCCGATGGAGGTGCGCAGGCTGATCGGCTACGTGCCCCAGCAGCTCTCCGCCGACTCGGGTCTGACCGGGCGCCAGAACCTCATGCTCTACGCCCGCCTGTACGGCCTGCCTGGCAGGGTACGCCGGCAGGTGACGGAGGAGGTTCTGGATGCCATGGGCCTGACGGAGTCCGCCGACCGCCTCGTGCGCACCTACTCGGGTGGGATGGTGAGACGCCTCGAGCTTGCGCAGGCCCTTGTGAGCTCCCCCAAGCTCCTGATACTCGACGAACCGACCACCGGCCTCGACCCGATAGGCAGGACCGACATGTGGGAGCGCCTGCACGCCCTACGCAAGCAGACCGGGCTGACGGTCCTGCTGACCACCCACTACATGGAGGAAGCCGAGCGTCTCTGCGACCGATTGGCGATGATGCATCTGGGACGCGTCAGGCTCGTGGGAACTCCGCAGGAGCTCAAATCCGCGCACGGCGAAGGAGCCACACTGGAGGACGTGTTCAGGACCGTCGCCGGCCGGAGCCTCGGATCCGACGAAGGAGGTGGATACCGTGCCGTTCGTGGCGCCCGCCGAGCTGCCAACCGGCTCGGATAGAGACATTCCCCAGCCGCCTCGGCTGGGGACCCCATCATGGGCTCTCCTGCCCCAGAGCGTCGGAGCGCTCTGCCTGGCCGAGATCCAGAAGATGCGCCACGACTGGACGGAACTCGCGACGCGTGCACTCCAACCGGTCCTGTGGCTGGTCATCTTCGGCGAGACCTTCACGAGGCTCCATGCAATCCCCAGCGGAGGCCGTCCATACCTCGACTTCCTGGCGCCTGGAATCCTCGCCCAGTCAGCCCTCTTCGTCGCCATCTTCTATGGCATCCACATCATCTGGGAGCGCGACGCGGGGATCCTGCCCCGCCTGCTCGTGACCCCGATCCCGCGGCCGGCACTCATCCTCGGCAAGGCGTTCGCAGCGGGGATCCGCGGGATCAGCCAGGTCATCGTCGTGTTCTGTGTGTCGCTCATCCTGGGCGTGTCGCTGAACTTCAATCCCCTGCACATCCTGGGAACGATCGTGATCGTCGTGCTGGGCGCCGGGTTCTTCGCGAGCCTGTCTATGACTCTTGCCGGCCTCGCGCTGTCGCGCGACCGTCTCATGGGACTCGGGCAGGCGATCACCATGCCGCTCTTCTTCGCCTCCAATGCCCTCTACCCCGTGAAAGTCATGCCCGGCTGGGTTCAGGTTCTAACGAAGGTGAACCCGCTCAGCTACGAGGTCAATGCTCTGCGGGGTCTCTTGATAGGGACGAGGGCTCCCTTGCTGGAGGACTTCGCGGTGCTGCTGGTGGCCCTCGTCGTCGGAGTCACCGCCGCTTCGGCTCTGCTCAAGCGGCTGGTTCGCGGCCCGACAGGGTCCAAGGGGCTGCGCGGGCTCCGGGCCCGACGCGCCCGCGCCTGACGCGCCGGTTCGGCGTCTCACGACGTCGTGCTCGGGTTGCCCGCTGCTCCGACGACGACCGTGTCGGTGCCCGTCACCTGGCTCTGGTAGGGGTCGTAGCACGGGTTGCCCGTCGGGTAGCGGACTTTGACGGTGTAGGTTCCTGCTGCTGCGTAGGTGTAAGGGTACGTGGCCGTGGCCGAGGTGGCGTGCTTGGCCGGAAGATCCCAGGGGCCGTACCTGATCGGGCACATTGGGGCGGTCCCAGCAGCACAGCCCTGTCCCATTCCGTCCCCGTATTCGACTTGCCCGCAGGTAGAGACGGTGGTGTCAGGATCCGAGATACGGACCGTGAAGGTCACCTGTCCACCTGCTACTGGATCCGCGGGGCTGTAGCTGATCGACACAGAGGCCTGATCGGTTGGCACCGGCGCCGGAGCCCAGCGGAATGGTCCGCACGCTGGGTTGTAGCTGTTGTGGCACACGAGCGCGGTCGTGGCCGTGGTCGTGGGCGCCGGCTGCTGGACCGCGACCGCGGTCGTGGTGGGAGGCGCTGCCGTCGTGCTGGTCGTCGATGGCACGGTGCTCGCCGGCGGGGGATCGGTTGTCGGGCTGGTTCCCGTCGCGGTGGTGACGACCGCCCGACGGGGCTGCCCGGAGAGAGCGACGGCCACAACCGGCGCCGTGACCATCCCGCACAGCAGTACCGCCGTAGCGACCGCGACCGCCCGGTGCCGCCTGATCAGACCGGCGACCGACCGGCCCACAGACCGCGACCGGCCGTCCGAGCGCGACTGGCCATCGGCGTCACCCCGCGACGGCTCGGATGGGTTGGTCAGGTTGTCCACGCGGTTACGACCCCTTCGTCACCCGGCGATTCGGACACAATCATGACACTGCCGCCTCGCGCACTTCCGTCAACCACAACCCAATTCTCCACCTGCTGGGTTGCGACCTCCTCGAGGGGTACCTTTCGTCAGGTGGAACCGGCTGGCGATCGCGAGGATGCTCTGGACGAATACCGAGCAAAGCGGTCATTCGATCGCACTCCGGAGCCGAGCGGGGAGACCGCAGGTGGACGCGACGCCGGGCCGAGGTTCGTGGTCCAAAAGCACGACGCCCGCCGGCTGCACTACGACTTCCGCCTCGAAGCCGACGGCGTCCTGGTGTCCTGGGCCGTGCCCAAGGGCCCGAGCTACGACCCCAAGGCCAAGAGGCTCGCCGTGCACGTCGAGGATCACCCTCTCGACTACGAGGACTTCGAAGGAGTGATCCCCGAAGCGCAGTACGGGGCGGGAACGGTCATCGTCTGGGACCGGGGGACTTACCGCAACCTCACCGAGAAGCGGGGCAGGCCGGTGTCGGTCTCGGAAGCGGTTCGCGCCGGGCACCTCTCTGTCTGGCTGGACGGCACGAAGCTCACCGGCGGCTGGTCGCTATCTAGGACGCGAGGTTATGGCGACGGCGATGGTGACAACTGGCTGCTCATCAAGAAGGTCGACGATCGCGCCGACCCGGCACGGGACGTCACCGCCGACGAGCCGCTCTCGGTCAAGACCGGCCGGGATCTTCGCGACACTGCCGAGGACACCGGGTCGGCTCAGTGGACCCGGGAGCGGGCCACCTGGATCCCTCCGTTGCTGGACGCTCCGGCCGATGGGAGACGCTGCATCGCCGTGCGCAACGGGGCGGAGATCGTCCTGTGGTCCGGGGATCACCAACGAATATCCGACGGCGACACCCGGATCGCTCGGGCTCTCGCCGGCCTCGCCGCCGACAACTTCACGATCGACGGGCTGATCACCGACGCCGGCGAGTACGTCCCGATCGATCTGCTGCACCTGCTCGGTCACGACACGACCGTGCTGCCTCGGGACGAACGGCACGCTTTGCTCGCCCAGACGGTCGAGGGCGCCGAAGAGCCGATCAGGCCTCTTTAGGGCAAGCGCGCCCGGATCCACGCTGTCATCGTGGACAGCACCTCCGCGTTGCGCGGCTCGTTGAAGATCTCGTGCCACATCCCGGGCCAGAAGATCGCGGTGAGGTCTTCCGAGGACACCGAGCTGACGACGTCGCGCAGGGCCTGCGGGCTGATGAGAAGGTCCCCGCTGCCGTGCATGGCGAGAATGGGAAGAGTCAGCTCCTTGAGCCGCTCGCGGACAGCTTCCACCTGGCCGAAGGACTCGATGAAGTTGCGCGGAGGTGGCCCTAGGTACACGAGAGGGTCGTCCTTGTAGGCCTGCACGACAGCCGGATCACTCGACACCGCGTCGGCGAGGCCGAGATCCGGGATCTCCGGGAGCTCGGCGAGCGCAGCCACTTCCGGCGAGACATGCAGAAGCGCCCCGGAGAGTACGAGGCCGGCGAGGCGATCCTGGTGCTCTTCGGCGTACGCGGCGGCGATGAGCCCTCCCATGGAGTGGCCGATCAGGTACAGAGGACCATCTGGCGCGGACCGGCGGACCACGTCCACGAAGAGGTCCAGATCGGCGACCGCCGACTCGATGGACTCGATATCAGCGCGCTCTCCCTCGCTCTGGCCGTGGCCGCGGTGGTCGAACGCCCACACGGACAAGCCGGCGGTGTTGAGGGCAGCTGCCACATGGTCGTAGCGGCCGCAGTGCTCGGCGAAACCATGTGAGATGACGACCTGAGCGGCAGCGGATCCCGGGCTGTCCCAGTGCCTGTAGTACAGCCGGCCCCCTGCGAAGCGGTCTTCGACGAACTTGGCCATGCGGCCATGATGGCATGGCGGTCGCCTGCAGGTACGGTCTGCAACCGGACAACAACAGCACCCACGGAACCGGAACGGGAGGTGTCGATGTCGCTTGGTAGCTCGGTCATGGCGAGGCTCGGAAGGCTCGGGCCCGCGCTTTCGAACGACGTGGTCGTCGAGCGTGACCTGGAGACCAAGGTGCCCGACGGCGCAGTGCTGCTCGCCGACCACTGGTTCTCGCCTTCGACACTGTCCTCGGCCCCCGTTGTGCTACTGCGCTCTCCCTACGGAAGGCGGCAGTTGGGCGTGCTCGGCCGGCTCTTCTCCGAACGCGGATACCAGGTGATCATCCAGAGCTGCCGCGGGACGTTCGGCTCGGGTGGTCCGACGTTCGACCCGTTCCACCACGAGCGGGCAGACGGGCTCGCCACGCTGCGCTGGATATCGGAACAGCCGTGGTTCACCGGATCTGTCGCGACGTTCGGACCCAGCTACCTCGGCTTGGCGCAGTGGGCTGTCGCAGACGACCCACCATCGTTCCTGAAGGCCATGGCTTTGCAGGTGACCACGGCGAGGGTGCGGGACATCGTGTACCCGGGCGGGTCCTTCGCTCTCGAGACGGGTGCGACATGGGTGCAGCAGCTGCACCTCCAGGAGCGCAACCCCAACACGGTGATCTTGGCGATGCTGCTGGGCCGGCGCCGTCTGCGCGGGGCGTACACCATGCTTCCGCTGAGCGAGGCCGACACCGGAGTGCTCGGCAAGAAGGTGGCGTTCTACCAGGACTGGCTGGCTCACGCGACACCCGGGGACCCGTGGTGGGACGATCTGGATTGGTCACGAGACGTCGCGAGGATGCCCCCGACGACGATGCTGGCAGGATGGCACGACCCCTTTCTTCCGGGCCAGCTCGAGGATTACCGGCGGCTGCGGGACGCCGGGCGCGAGGTCCGGCTGCTCATAGGCCCATGGACCCACGCGAGCCCGCGCGCCGGGGCAGCGGGCCTTCGCGACGCTCTTGATTGGTTCGACCAACACCTCGGGGAGAGACCGTCGAGGCGCGGTTCGATGGTTCGTTTCTGGGTCGGCGGCAGCCGGCGTTGGGTCGACGTCGACGATTGGCCACCGCCTCACAGCGTGGCGCGGTGGAACTTCCAACCCGCCGGAGGCCTGTCTCCGACGCCGGCGGACGCCGGTGCACCCGACCGGTTCCGCTTCGATCCTGCGCACCCCGCTCCGGGACTCGGAGGGCCGAGCCTCGACATGGTTCGCGCCGGGCGGCGCAACCAGCGCCGCCGCGAGTCGCGGTCGGATGTTCTCGCTTACACGAGCGACGTGCTCAGCTCGGACCTGACGATCGCGGGGCCTGTGACCGCCGAGGTCTGGGTCAGGTGCAGCATCAGTTGCCACGACGTCTTCGTCCGTCTATGTGACGTTCACCCGTCGGGGCGCTCGTACAACGTTTGCGACGGCATCATCCGCCTGGACCCGTCGAACACCGAAGCCGCCGGCGACGGTTCCAGCCGTGTACGGGTGCCGATGTGGCCGGCGGCGCTGAGGTTCAGGCGCGGCCATCGCATCAGGGTCCAGGTGTCAAGTGCGGCGCACCCCCTCTACGCGCGCAACCCCGGCAGCGGCGAACCGCTGGGGAGTGCATCGACGCTCACCCCGGGAACGCTCGAGGTCTTCCACGACCCCGAGCATCCCTCGGGGATCGACTTACCGGTAACCGGCATCTGAACTTGGCCCGGGAATCCAGGGGCGTCGGTCGCCTGCTGCTCGCAGCCGGAGCCACGGCTGCCATAGCTGCAGCCGCGACCGACCCGGGCGCCACTTCGAGGGCGGCGTCGCAGGACTGGCCGCCGTTCGTGCTGGTGGCTGGTCTGCTGCTGGTCGGGCTGGTCGCCGCCGAGGACGGGCTGTTCGCAGCCGCAGGCGAACGCCTGGCCGGCTCGGCGAAAGACGGGCGCGTTCTCTTCGCCGGTGTCGCCGCGCTCGTATTGATCGTGAGCGCAACCCTCAACCTGGACACTGCCGTCGCGTTCCTCTCCCCGGTGCTCGTTCATACCGCCCGCAAGCGCGGCGAAGATGAGGCGCTGCTGCTCAGTGCCTGCCTGCTTTTGGCGAATGCCGGATCGTTGCTTCTGCCGGGGTCCAACCTGACGAACCTCATCGTGCTCGGACACCTCCACTTCTCGGGAGGCCGTTTCGCGGCGCGCATGGGCCTGCCATGGCTCGCTGCAGGTGTGGTAACCGCCGTGACGGTCGCGATCGCCGGGCGCAAGGTTCTCCGCCACCGCGTCGAGACGCACGCGCTGGCGACCCGGCCGGCCGTCGGGCTCGGTGCCGTCGCAGTCGTGTCCGCGATCGTGCTCATCGTGGCGCTTTCGTCCCCGGCGCTTCCGGTCCTGGCGGTGGGCGCCGCCGCCACGGCCCTGCGCGTCGCGCGCGGGTCGGGGACCGAAGGTGTCCGCGACGTGCTCGGCCTCCCGGTTCTACTGGGGTTGCTCGGCATCGCCATCGGCTTTGGCACGCTGGGCAGGGACTGGGGGGGACCCGCCCACCTCTTGCGCAACCTCGACCCGTGGGCCACCGCGGGTGTCGCCGCGGTGGCGGCCGTGATCCTCAACAACCTCCCCGCGGCGTCTCTCTTCGCCGCACGGGTCCCAACCCACCCCTACGCGCTACTGATCGGCCTCAACCTCGGCCCCAACCTGTTCGTGACCGGCTCGCTGTCGTGGATCCTCTGGCTGCGGGCGAGCCGGGCTGCGGGCGGTCGGCCTTCGGTCAGGCGAACCGCCCTGATCGGCGTGGTCGCGGTCCCGCTGTCGATCGCTGCGGCGCTTGTAGTTCTTTCAGCTGTCACCGGCGTCACGTGACAGGACGAAGTGGTGCTCGACGGTCCGGCTGAGGTCCCCGAGGCGACGATCGGGTCCCGCGTTGACGTACCCTCGCCGCTCGTAGAAGGAGTGAGCGGCCTTGAACCTGGTGTCGCTCCACAGCTCGACGGCGGGGGCATCGCGCTCGGATGCAACGCTCTCGACCATCCCCGCAAGCGCCGACGCCACGCCGTGCCGCCGCCACCGCGGATCGACGTAAAGGCGTTCCATCTCGACTGCGCCTGAGTCCAGCGGCTTCCAGCCCGCGACCGCCACGACCGTCTGACACCTGTCGACGACGACCCAGAAATCGCCCCCGGCGCCCCCGTACACCGTCGCCGGCGCAAGGAGATCCGGGCATTCGCCGTGCGCGTCCATGACACATCCGGGGTACTCGGCCCAGCACGCGGAGACCAAAGCGACTACAGCCCACCAGTCGCCGTCGACCGCGGCCCGCAGCTGCAGGCCGTCCGGCAGCTCCGTCAATACTCGATGCCCTTTTTGGCCTTGATGCCCTGGTCGTAGGCGTGCTTGATCTTGCGCATCTCGGTGGCGGTGTCGGCGATGTCGACCAGTTCTGGCGCGGCGTCGCGCCCGGTCATGACCACGTTGGTGTGCGGGGCGCGTCCCCGGATCCCCTCCACGACATCGCTGACCGGCACCCAGCCGTACTTGACCGCGTAGGTCACCTCGTCGAGGACGAGAAGGTTGTAGTCGCCGGATGCCAGCTTCGCGGCGGCCACTTCCCAGGCGTGACGCCCCTTCGCCGCCGTCTCGTCGAGGTCGGTCGACTCCCACGTGAACCCGTCCCCGAGGGTGTGCCACTCGATGCCGAGATGGTCGGCGAGTTTGCGCTCGCCGGTCTTCCACTTTCCGCCCTTCACGAACTGGACCACCGCGACCCGCCAGCCCCGGGCCCACCCACGCGACATGACACCGAATGCCGCCGAAGACTTGCCCTTGCCGTGGCCGGTGTTCAAAAGGACGATCGACTCGGCTCTCGGCATCACCCCGACCCTAATCTCAACTAGCCTTCGCGGCCGTAGCGCAGGGAACCCGGTGCGAGTCCGGGGCTGTCCCGCAACTGTCACCGGGGAGCGAACCTCCAACCGGGACCGAGAGGTCCCACACGGCCACGGCCCACAGCGGGCGGGAAGGCCGGGGGCGAGTGGATCCGGGAGCCAGGAAACCTGCCTACCCGTCATGGAGGTACGCGAGGACGTGAGGATGGGCCGGATCCAGTGATCACCCTGGTGCTCGGTGGAGCGCGCAGCGGCAAATCGGAGTTCGGAGAAAGACTGGCCGCGGCGCTGCCCCAGCCGGTCACATACCTCGCCACCGCTGATCCCGAAGGCGACGAGGACTTCGCCGCTCGTATAGCCGCGCACCGGGCCCGCCGGCCCCCCGGGTGGCGGACCGTCGAATGCGGCGACGACCTGCCGGGTGCGCTCAGGTCCCTCACCGGTCCCGTCCTGGTGGATTCCCTCGGGACGTGGGTCGCATCCGTGGCGGGCTTCGCTGCTGACACATCCGGGTTGTGCGCGGCACTGACCGCGCACGACGCAGACGTGATAGTGGTCTCCGAAGAGGTGGGAATGGGAGTGCACCCCTCGACCGAGGTGGGCGGCCGGTTCCGTGACTCCCTCGGGTCGGCCAACCAGGCCGTCGCCGCCGTCGCCGGCGACGTGTTCCTCGTGGTCGCCGGGCGCGCACTTCGCCTCGAGTCAGCCGAGACCGCGGCCAGGAGATCGCTGTGACGTTGCGTTCGGCCGTCTCGTTCCTGACCCCGCTCGGCGGTGTGAGCGCGCCCGGTCCGCGGACCCTGGATTGGTTCTGGCTCGTAGGGGCCGGCCTCGGCGCGGCGGTCGGGGGCATCTGGTTGGGAGCCGCTCACGCCTGGCCGAGACCGCTCGCCGCCGGCGTGGCGGTCGCCGCCGACCTGGCCCTCACGGGGATGCTTCACTTCGACGGCCTGCTCGACAGCGCCGACGGTCTGCTTCCCCCGGTGTCGAGGGCCCGCCGGCTCGAGATCATGTCCGGCCCGGACGTCGGCGCTTTCGCCGTCGGCACCGGGGGGGCGGCGCTTCTCCTTCGGTGGGCAGCGCTGTGGGTGCTGCGCCCGACGGTCCTGCTCGTCGCCGGGCTGTGGTGTCTGTCGCGATCCGCGATGGCGTTCGCCGCGCGTACCCAGCCGTACGCGCGGGATCCCGAGGGAGGGGGCCTCGCCTCGGCGTTCGCCGGCCGATCGCGAGCGCTTCCCGCCGTCGTCGGCGTCGCGGTCGCGTTCGGCGCGGCATGCGCGTGGAGGCCCCTCGCCGGCGCCGTCAGCGTGATCGCCGCAGCACTCGCAGCAGGCGGCGTGGTGGTGCTGGCACGGCGGCGGCTCGGCGGCTACACGGGCGACGTGCTCGGCGCCTGTGGGTTTATGGCCGAAACGATCGGCCTGTTGGTGGCGGCCGCCCGGTGGTGAGCCCATCGACGCGCGCTGCGTCCGTCGCGGCCGGGCTCCTCGCCGACCACCTGATCGGCGAGCCGCCCGCGCGCTTGCATCCGGTTGCACGTTTCGGGTTCGCCATGGACGACCTCGAGCGCCGGATGCACGCCGATCGTCGCCGGCGCGGGGCCGCCTACGCGGCGGCCGGCGTCTCCGGTGCCGCCGGCGCCGGCGCCTTGTTGTCGACCGTCCTTCGCAAATGGCCGTGGCAGACCGTCACCGTCGCGACTTATGTCACCGTCGCCGGCCGGGCGCTCCGCGAAGCCGCGGCTGCCGTGGCAGCGCCCCTCGACGCCGGAGATCTCGACGCCGCCCGCGCCGCGCTGCCGTCGCTGGTAGGCCGCGACCCGTCGAACCTCGACGAGAAGGGCATCGCCCGCGCGGTCGTCGAGTCCCTCGCGGAGAACACGGTCGACGCCGTCGTGGCCCCCGCCCTCTGGGCTGCCGCGGGTGGGGTACCCGCCGCTTTCGTGTACCGCGCCGTCAACACGCTCGACGCCATGGTCGGGCATCGCTCTGCGCGCCACCGCAACTTCGGCTTCGCGTCGGCGCGCCTCGACGATGCTGCCGGCTGGATCCCCGCGAGGGTCACGGCCGCGCTCGTGGCGGCGGTCCGCCCCCGCTCGACCTCCGCGGTCTGGCGGGCCGTGCGGGACCAGGCGCCTGCGCACCCGTCACCCAACGCCGGCGTGGCGGAAGCCGCGTTCGCAGCCGCCTTGGGCGTCACGCTCGGCGGCGACAACGTCTACGACGGACGCGTGGACGCCAGACCGGTGCTCGGCTACGGGCCGCCGGCCGTAGCGGGCGACATTCCCCGCGCGTCGCGCCTGGCCCGCGACGTCACAGCCGGCCTGGCCGCGACTCTCGCGCTACCGGCCGCGGTGCAGACGATGGGTGGGCGGAATGGGTAGCCCAGCTCCCCGGCCGGCGAATCACGGCGGCGACGGGGCGCTCCTTGCGGCCGCGCTCGGCATCGCGGTCGACGAGGTGCTCGACCTCTCCGCGAGCCTGAACCCGGTCGCGCCGGACCCGGTGCCGGTGATCGCGCGGCACCTCGATGCGATCGGCCGCTACCCCGACGAATCCCGGGCCACGGCGGCACTCGCAGCAGCAATCGGGGTGGACGAGAACCTTCTCGTGCTCACCAACGGGGGAGCGGAGGCGATCGCTTTGGTCGCCGCCGACATGGGGACGGGGTGGGTCGACGAGCCGGAGTTCTCCCTCTACCGCCGCCACATTCGTGTGCTCGACCCGGCGGGGCCGCGATGGCGATCCAACCCGCACAACCCGACTGGCATCCTTGCGGAACCGCACGAACAGGCCGGGGTGTGGGATGAGGCGTTCTGGCCTCTCGCCACCGGTACGTGGACCCGCGGCGACGCCGGCGGCAAAGCGATCGTCGTCGGTTCGCTGACGAAGCTCCTCGCCTGCCCGGGGCTGCGCGCGGGTTACATCATCTGCTCCGACGATTCGACGGCGCATCGGCTGCGCCGCCGGCGCCCGGAGTGGTCCCTCAACGGTCTCGCGGCTGAAGCACTCCCCGAGATGCTTCTCGGTGTCGACCTTCCGCTGTGGCAGAAGCTCACGGCGGAGCTGCGCCATGACCTGTCGGAGATCCTCCGCGGCGCGGGTTTCGAGCCCGGGCCATCGGACGCCAACTGGCTGCTCGTCGGCGCCGCCGCCCTCAGGGATCATCTCGCCCGCCACGCGATCCTCGTGCGCGACTGCAACAGCTTCGGCATGCCAGGCACCGTGAGGATCGCCGTACCAGGCTCCGCCGGCCTCGAACGGCTCGAAGCCGCCCTCCGAACGTGGGAGCCGGCAGCGTGAAAGGCGCGCTCATGGTCTGCGGCACTGCCAGCGACTCCGGGAAGAGCACCGTCGTGGCCGGGCTCTGCCGCGTGCTCGCCCGGCGAGGTGTGCGCGTTGCACCGTTCAAGGCGCAGAACATGGCGCTCAACTCCGCCGTGACTCGTTCGGGCGCGGAGATCGGCCGGGCGCAAGCGGCGCAAGCGCACGCAGCCGGGGTCGAGCCGGAACCCGCGATGAACCCGATCCTGCTCAAGCCGTCGAGCGACCGTGTCAGCCAGGTAGTCGTCATGGGCCGGCCCTGGGCGACCCTCGACGCCGCGGCCTATCAGGAGGCGAAGCCACATCTGTGGGACATCGTGCGCGAGCAGCTCGCCGACCTGCGCCGGCGGTTCGACGTCGTGCTCTGCGAGGGCGCGGGAAGCGCCGCCGAGATCAACCTCCTCGACGGCGACATCGTGAACCTGCGTCTCGCGCACGAAGCCGGAATCCGATCGCTCGTGGTCGGCGACATAGACCGCGGGGGCGTCTTCGCCGCGCTCTACGGGACGGTGGAGCTCCTCCCGGTGCATCTGCGCCGGACTGTCGGAGGCTTCGTCATCAACAAGTTCCGCGGCGACCCCGCGGTCCTCGAGCCCGCTCCCTCCGAGCTCGAACGCCTCACCGGCATCCCGACGGTCGGAGTGATCCCGTGGATCGACGCGCCCGTGCTCGACGCGGAGGACTCCCTGGATCTACGCCGGCTGCCCGTCGGAACCCCCGGTCGCGACTCGCTGGACGTCGCGGTGATCCGCCTCCCGCGCATCTCGAACTTCACCGACATCGAGGCGATCGCCCTGGAACCGAAGGTGAACGTGAGGCTGGTCGATCATCCGGCGACCCTCGGCAGACCCGACCTGCTCGTCGTCCCCGGCACGAAGGCCACCGTCTCGGATCTCCGCTGGCTGCGCGAGAGCGGCCTGGCCGCCGCCGTGTCCGAGGTCGCGTCCAACCACCCGGGCACCACGATCCTCGGGATCTGCGGCGGGTACCAGATGCTCGGCGAGAAGATCGAGGACTCGGTCGAGGCGCCCACCCCGCAGATCGTGGAGGGGCTCGGCCTCCTTCCCGTCAGCACCGTGTTCAACAAGGAGAAGACGGCGCGCCTGCGCAGCGGGGTCGCGTTCGGCGAGACGGTGGAGGGCTACGAGATCCACCACGGCGAGACGCCGGCCGCCCGACCCTGGATGAGCGTGGAGGGCGCGGACCAAGACGGTTCATCGGCAATGGAGGGCAGGATCCTCGGTACCAGCCTCCACGGCCTGTTCGAATCGGACGGGTTTCGCCGGGCGTTCCTCCAGACCGTCGCCGCCCGAACAGGCAAGCAATGGACTCCCGGCGACGTCTCGTTCTCCCTGGAACGCCAGGCGCGGGCCGACCGGATCGCCGACACCCTCGAAGCACACCTCGACATCGACGCGGTGACACGGCTGATCCTCGAAGGTCATCAGTGATCCTCTTCCTCACCAACGCCCCGAGCGAGATCCTCGCCCTTCGCTCCATCGTCGAAGGGCTTCCCGAGGACTTCCCACCTGTTCGCGCGGCCAACCCGGCCTTGCTGGACCAGCCCCCGGACCTCGCCGCTGTCACGCTCGTGTTGGTGCGCCTCCTCGGTGGGGCGAGTGCGTGGCCGCCGTTCGTGGAGCTGCGCCGGCGGTGCAGCGAGTCGGGCGTGCCGATGATGGCGTTCGGCGGGGAGGCGGCACCCGACGCTGAGATGACAGCCGCCTCGAGTGTCGCCAGCGCGACAGTCGCGCAGGCATTCGAGTACCTCGTCCACGGCGGCTTGGCGAACCTCGAGAACCTTCTGCGGTTCGTGTCCGACACCGTGTGCATGACCGGCTTCGGGTTCGAACCTCCCCGCGAGGTCCCGGCCACGGGCGTGTACTACCGCAGCCCCGAGCGCGACGGGTGCCCGCACGTTGCCGTCCTGTTCTACCGGGCGCACCTCATCGCCGGGAACACCCGCTTCGTCGACGACCTCTGTGCGGCCCTCGAGTCGAGAGGAGCCCTGGTCACCGCCATCTGGTGCTACACGCTGCGGCCCGCCGCGGACGGATCGGTAGAAGCACTGGAGGCCATTGCCCAAGCGCGACCGGCATGCCTGGTGACCACCGTCTTGGTGTCGGGGGGATCGTCAGCCGGCGGGACCGGTTGGGACGCAACAGCGCTCGGCCGCCTCGGCATCCCGGTCCTGCAAGCCGTCACCGCGACCGTCGCGCGAGCCGACTGGGAAACGGCGCCGGCGGGCCTCGGGCCGATGGACGTGGCCATGCGCGTGGCCATCCCCGAGTTCGACGGGCGCATCATCTCCGTCCCGTTCTCCTTCAACGAGGAAGTCGACGACGGCGACACCCTCGGCACGCCGGTCAGCGCTTACCGCACCGTCCCCGATCGGGTCTCGCGCGTCGCGGGAACAGCGGTACGCCTCGCACGGTTGCGCGACACACCCGTCGAGCGACGGCGCATCGCGGTCGTGCTCTCCGCCTACCCCACCCGCCGCAGCCGCATCGGCAACGCCGTCGCCCTCGACACGCCCGCTTCGGTCATCAAGCTCCTCGAGGCGCTGCGCGCCGGCGGGTACCGGGTCGACCGGATACCGGCCGGCGGCGACGCTCTGATGGGGGAGCTCATCGACGCCTTCAGCTACGAGCGCGAGGTCATGACGGCCGAACAGCTGCAGCGGGCTCCCGGGCGCTGGCCGGCGTCGGCGTACAGGGCCTGGTGGGAGGGGGTGCCCACATCGGTCCGGGCCGAGGTCGAGCACGCATGGGGACCCGCGCCGGGCGACGTCTACGTCGATCCCGCCACCGGTGACCTCGCATTCGCCGGGATCGACCTCGGCGGCGTGCTCATAACCGTCCAGCCGCCGCGCGGCTTCGGTGAAAACCCCGTGGCCGTCTACCACTCACCCGACCTGCCCCCCACGCATCACTACCTCGGCTTCTACCGGTGGCTGGACGAGGGCTGGGGTGCGCACGCGATCATCCACGCCGGCAAGCACGGAACCCTGGAGTGGCTGCCCGGCAAGGGCGTCGGCCTGTCGAGCTCCTGCTATCCCGACCTGGCGCTCGGGGACGTGCCGCTCGTGTACCCGTTCGTCGTCAACGACCCCGGCGAGGGCACCCAAGCCAAGCGGCGCGCCCACGCCGTGATCGTCGACCACCTGCTCCCCCCGATGACCCGGGCCGACTCCTACGACGAGACGACGCGCCTCGAGCAGCTGCTCGACGAGCACGCGCAGATCGCCTCGCTCGACCCGTCGAAGCTACCTGCGGTCCGCAAACAGGTCTGGGATCTCCTCGTGTCCGCGGAAATGCACCGCGACCTCGGCATCGACCAGGCGCCCGAGGGCGCCGAGTTCGACGACCTGATCAACCACGTCGACGGCTACCTGTGCGAGCTCAAGGACGCGCAGATCCGCGGCGGCCTGCACATTCTCGGAAACGCCCCGGCGGGGGAGGAGCGGATAGACATGCTCCTCGCGCTGACCCGGTTGCCTCAGGGATCGACGCCGTCTCTTCGCGCGGCCGTCGCCAGCCGCCTCGGGGTGACGCTCGGCGACGGCGCCGGGCGCGCCGCGGTCGACGCGGTCGAAGCGGAGTGCCGGCGGTTGCTCTCCAAGGAGGCCGAACCGGCCGGCGAGATGGAAGCGTCGGTGTTGAGGTGGGTAGACGAGACGGCCTCGCCGGCGCTGGACAGGACGCCCGACGAGATACGGGCGATCCTCTCAGCGCTCGACGGTCGGTGGGTCGAGCCGGGCCCCAGCGGGGCGCCCACGCGCGGGATGGCACACGTACTGCCCACCGGCCGCAACTTCTACTCCGTGGACCCCAAGGCGATTCCCTCGCGCCTCGCCTGGGAGGTCGGCTCCGCTCTCGCCGACAGGCTCCTGTCGCGACACCTCGACGAGGAGGGGCGGTACCCGTCGACCATCGGCCTGGTCGTGTGGGGCACCGCGGCGATGCGAACCGGAGGAGACGACGTAGCCGAAGCCCTTGCGCTGCTCGGTGTGCGGCCCGTGTGGCAGGAGGAGTCGGGACGGGTGACCGGGCTCGAGGTCATCCCAGAGGCGGAGCTGGGCAGGCCGCGCGTCGACGTCGTGCTGCGGATCTCCGGATTCTTCCGGGACGCCTTCCCTCACGTCATCGCGCTCCTCGACGAGGCTGTCGAGTTGGCGGGCTTTTCGGCCGACGGGGATCCCCGGATCTTCGGGGCCAAGCCGGGGGCGTACGGCTCGGGCATCCTCCCGCTGCTCGAGAGCCGCGACTGGCGAAGCGACGAGGACCTCGCGGCCGTGTACGAAGCGTGGAGCGGCTACAGCTACGGCCGTGCGGCCATGGGTGCGCCTGCCCACGAGGCCATGCGCCGGCGCTTCGCCCGCATCGAGATCGCGGTCAAGAACCAGGACAACCGCGAGCACGACATATTCGACTCGGACGACTACCTGCAGGACCACGGAGGGATGATCGCAACGGTCCGTGCGCTGAGTGGCCGGTCTCCGAAGGCGGTTTTCGGCGACTCCTCGGACCCGGCCCGGCCCCGCGTGCGCGACCTGTCGGAGGAGGCGGCGAGGGTGGTCCGCACACGGGTGCTCAACCCGAAGTGGATATCAGCGATGACCCGTCACGGGTACAAGGGTGCGTTCGAGCTGGCCGCGACCGTCGACTACCTGTTCGGCTACGACGCGACCGCCGGCATCGTGGAGGACTGGATGTACGAGCGGGTGACGGAGGCGTACGTCGGCGACCCGGAGATCCGGAAGTTCCTGGAGAGCTCGAACCCGTGGGCGCTGCGGGCCATGGCCGAGCGGCTGCTCGAGGCCAACGACAGGGGTCTTTGGGACGCGAGCGATCAGTCGTTGTCGACGCTTCGATCCGCGGTGCTCGAGGCGGAGGGATGGGAGGAGTCGCGATGAGGCAGCTGCCGTTCTCGGCCGTGGTGGGGCAGGAGGACGCCAAGCTCGCCCTACTCCTGAACGCCATCGACCCGAGGATCGGGGGAGTCCTCCTGAGAGGCGAGAAGGGCAGTGCCAAGTCGACTCTCGCGCGTGGGCTCGCGGCGTTGTTGCCGGGCGGAGCGCCCTTCGTCGAGCTTCCGATCGGGTCTACCGAGGACAGGGTCGTCGGGACCCTCGACGTGGCGACCGCCCTTGCCGGCGGCGGGACGCGGTTCGCCCCCGGCTTGCTCGCCGACGCGGACGGGGGAGTCCTCTACGTGGACGAGATCAACCTGCTGCCCGATCACCTGGTGGACGTGCTGCTCGACGTGGCGGCCAGCGGCGTCAACCGCGTCGAGCGCGAGGGAATCTCGCACTCCCACCCCAGCCGCTTCCTTCTGATCGGGTCCATGAACCCCGAGGAGGGGGACCTGAGGCCGCAGCTGCTCGACCGCTTCGGTCTCGCGGTTGACGTCCGGTCCTTCGACGACCCGGGCGACCGGGCTGCGGCTGTGCGCCGGCGGCTCGAGTTCGACGAGGCCCCCGAGGAGACGATCGCGTCGTTTGCCGGCGAGGAACGCGAGTTGGCACAGCGGCTCGCGTGCGCCCGCTCGGCTCGGCTTCCCGGCGACCTGCTCGAATCCGTCAGCGCCCTCTGCGCGTCGGTAGGGGCGGAAGGTCTGCGCGCCGACCTCACGATCTGCCGCGCCGCGGCGGCCCTCGCCGGATGGGAAGGGCGCGACACGGCCGACCCGGACGACGTGAGACGGGTCGCTCCACTCGCACTCGCACACCGGGCGCGCCGCGACCCGCTCGACCCCGCCGGGATCCACACCGAGCAGCTCGAGCAGGCGATGGACGAGCACCTCGGCGACGCCGGCGACGACGGCGACGGCGCACCCGACGCCGCCGAGCGCGACCGGCCGGAGATCGAAACGCCGGCCGGTGCTGTCACCCGCCTGGCAGCCGCGCGCGACCGCCGCCAGAGCGCCCCGGCGACGGGCCGGCGCACGCCCGCCGAGGCGCGGCGCGGGCGCGTCATCGGCGAGCGCATCCCGGACGGCCCCGTCCAATCCGTCGCGGTCGGGGGGACGGTCCGCGCCATGGCCGCACGCGTGGCCGACGACGACGCGCCTCCGGGCGTGCAAGCCGGCGACATCAGGGAATCGGTGCGCGAGGTGAAAAGCGCCAACCTGGTCGTCATCGCCGTCGACGCCTCCGGTTCGATGGGCGCGGCGCAACGCTTGGAGGCGGCGACCAAAGCGGCTCTCGGCCTGCTGCTCGACGCCTACCAACGGCGGGACCTGGTGTCGCTGGTCGCGTTCCGCGGCGACACGGCGGAGGTCCTGCTCCGCCCGACGAGCAGCGTCGAGGTCGCCAAAGCCAGGCTGGGCGCGGCAAGAACCGGGGGTAGAACGCCGCTGGCCTCAGGCATCAGGGAGGCGCTCGCGGTGGCGACGGCGCCGGCGCGCGCTGCGACCCACAGGCCCCTGCTGGTGCTCATCACCGACGGGCGCGCCACCTCGGCTCCGAAGGGAGCGGACCCGGTCGAGGCGGCGGCGGAAGCCGCGAGCGCGGTGCGGCGCGCCGGTGTTGACGCGGTCGTCGTGGACGTAGAGGGTGCGGGTGGCGGGTCAAGGCTGGGCCTCGCCCGGGAGCTCGCTGAGAGGATGGGAGCGCGCCACCTGACCGTCGACGAGTTGACGCCGCAGGCGATCGAAAGAGCGGTGCGGCCGTAGATGCACGGGTAGGGTCGCCGTCATGCGTCTGTTGATGGTGGCCTCTCCCGGGGCCGGCAAGGGCACCCAAGCCGTGCGCCTCGCGAGCCATTACCGGATCGCCCACCTCTCCAGCGGCGACCTGCTCCGCAAGGAGGTGGCCGCTGGCAGCGCCATCGGGCGGATCGCCGCGGGGTACGTGGCCCGCGGGGACCTGGTGCCGGACGAGCTGGTGATGCAAATGCTCGTCGGCCCGGTCAGGCGAGCGGTCGAAGCGGGAGGCTACGTGCTCGACGGGTTCCCGAGGACCGTGCGCCAGGCGGAGGAGGCGCACGCCTGGGCGAAGCAGGAGAGCGGCGCCGAGCTGCAGGCCGTTGTGCACCTCGTCGTGTCCCGCCCCGAACTTCGCCACAGGATGCTCGCCCGAGCCGCCGCCGAGGGCCGGACCGACGACAACGAGGAGACGATCGACCACCGTCTCGACGTTTACGACAGCGAGACCGAACCGCTCATCGGCTACTACGCGAGCCGCGGCCTCGTAGTCGACATCAACGGCGAGCAGACCGTCGACGGCGTGTTCGCCGACATCATCGCTTCGATCGAAGCCGTGCGCGCCGGGCGCACGTAGGGCGCTTAGCGCAGCTGGACCGCTGGGCCCGACGACACGATCTCGCCGCCACGGATCTTCACCCGCCACGGTGCCTTGGTGATCCCGTAGGAGTGCCATGCCGGCGAAGACATGACGACCGTGACCCCCGGGGGCGCGAGCCTGGCGACCGCCCGCGGGCTGTCTGTCGCCGGGTCGGGAGTCACGATCACATCCGCGGCCGTCGCCCGCGCCCAGCACTGCTTGCACTCCCGGCAGCTGGACGTGAGGAACACCAGGTCGACGTCGGCTCCCGAGAGGTCCACGGCGATCGCTTCCGATCCGGCGGTCACCCCCTCGACCGCGGGCGCCGGCCCGCTCGCGACGGGTCGCGACGTCGCCGGCGCCGGCGCCGGGGCCGGAGGTCGTTGACGCCCGAGAGCAGCGCGCAGCGCGGACCTGAAGTTCATTCACGCGAACCGTAACCGTCTCCGACGGTCCTGGCCGCGCGACGGTCCCTCTTTTCCCGGAATCGACCTCAAAGCCCCGCCCGTGCAAGTCTGCGAGTCGTGAAGATAGGAGTCTTGGGAGCCACCGGGCCCGCCGGCCAGGCGGTAGCCGTCCAGTTCGCGGCCGTAGGCCACGACGTCCTCGTCGGGTCGCGCGCTGTCGAGCGCGCCGAGGAAACGGTCGCCGCTCTTACCGAGCGGTGGGCCGGCCGGGCCCTCGCGCTGCACCCGGCCGACAACGACGCCGCCTCCTCCGCGGACCTCGTCGTCGTCGCCACGCCATGGGAGGGTGTCCTCACCACAGTGTCGGCGCTCGCCGGCAAGCTCGACGGCAAGATCGTGGTGTCCATGGCGAACGCCCTCACGCGGTGGGGCCGCGACATGATCCCTCTCCTCCCACCGACGGGTTCGGTCACCGTCGCGGTCGCGCGGGCGATCCCGCTTTCTCGGGTCGTGGGAGCGTTCCACCACCTTCCCGCCGGACCGTGGAGCGACCTGGATCACCAGCTCGACGCCGACGTGATGGTCTGCTCGGACGACCGGGCCGCGGCCGGCGAGGTGATAGCGCTGATCGACTCGCTTCCCGGGCTTCGCGGTGTCGACGCCGGCGGGCTGGCGAGCGCTCTCGCCATCGAGGCGCTCACGCCGGCGCTGCTCGAGGTGAACCGCCGGTACAAGACCCACGCCGCCATCCGCCTGACCGGCCTGCCCGACCGGGAAGGGACCTCCCGGGAACAGCCAGGCTCACGGGAGGGTTGAACCCAGCCGTGCTGCTGTACGAGACCGCCCGCCGGGCCGTCGTGCCCTTCGAGGCCGACCACACGGTCCGGATGTACACGTGCGGCATCACGCCATACGACTCGGCGCACCTCGGCCACGCCGCGACCTACATCGCCTACGACGTGCTGCAGCGCCGGCTGCGCGACCTCGGCCACGAGACGCACTGCGTGCGCAACGTCACCGACGTCGACGACGACATCCTCCGAAAGGCGCGGGAGCTGGGTGTGCACTACCTGGATCTGGCGGCAGAGGAGGTCAGTCGTTTTGATGCGGACATGGCGGCGCTCGGGTTGCTGCCGGCGTTCTCGGAGCCGCGGGCGACATCCGCGATCCCCGACATACTCGGGTTCATCGGCATGGTCCTCGAGTCGGATCACGCGTACCAGTCGGGCGGTGGCGTGTACTTCGACGTGTCGTCGTTTGAACGGTTCGGCCAGTTGAGCCACCTCGACCGCTCCGCGATGCTGGAGCTGGCCGCCGAGTGCGGCGGCAACCCCGACGACCCGAACAAGCGGGACCCGCTCGACTTCGTCCTGTGGCAGCCGTCCGCGCCCGACGAGCCGGCGTGGCAGTCGCTGTGGGGTCCGGGGCGTCCGGGGTGGCACATCGAGTGCTCCGCGCTGGCGCTGCGCGAGCTGGGGGAGACCATCGACATCCACGGCGGCGGCTCGGACCTGATCTTCCCGCATCACGAGTGCGAGGCGGCGCAGTCGGAGGCTGTGACCGGCTCGCCGTTCGTGCGCCACTGGATGCACGCCGGCATGGTCCGCCTCGACGGGACGAAGATGTCCAAGTCGCTCGGCAACCTCGTGTTCGTGCACGACCTGCTCAAGGACTGGCCACCCGCCGCCATCCGCCTTGCTGTCATAGCCAACCACTACCGCAGCGAATGGGACTGGACCGACCGGTTGATGCCCGAAGCGGCACAGCGGCTCGAGCGGTGGCAGGCCGGTCGTTCCGGCTCGGGAGAAGCGGCGCTCGAATCGGTGCGCGCCGTTCTCGACGACGATCTCGACACGCCGGCGGCGCTCGCCGCGATCGACGCTGCCGCCGGCGAGGGCCGTGACGTGTCGAAGGCCGCAGCCCTCCTAGGTGTCACCTGGTAGCGGGTCTGCGGAATCTGGCCGACCCGCGGGCGTCGCTCCCGTAATCTCGTACGACCATGCCTGACCAGATCACCGTCACCCTGCCCGACGGTTCCACCCGCGACCTCCCCCCGGGCTCGACGGGCGCCGACCTGGCCGCCTCCATCGGGAGGGGCCTGGCCAAAGCCGCCCTTGCGGTCAAGGTGGACGGTGAGGAGCGCGACCTCGGCGCGCCGCTTCCCCCCGGCGCAGCCGTCGCGGTCATAACCGATTCCACCGAAGACGGCCGGCACATCCTGCGCCACTCCACCGCGCACGTGCTGGCCCAGGCGGTGACGGATCTGTGGCCGGGTGCCAAGTACGCGATCGGCCCCCCGATCGAGGACGGTTTCTACTACGACTTCGACCTACCTGGCCATCAACACTTCAGCGAGGATGACCTCGAGCGCATCGAGGCTCGCATGCGCGAGATCGTCGCCGAGGACCAGAAGTTCACCCGCGAGGAGCACACCGTCGACGAAGGGCTCGAGATCTTCTCGGACCAGCCCTACAAGCAGGAGATCATCCGGGCCGTCGACGCCGCCGACGCGGCCGAAGGCGTGGCAGCCGGTGGCCCTGTGAGCGCCTACCGCAACGACGACAGGTTCGTCGACCTCTGCCGCGGCCCACACGTCCCGTCCACCGGTCGCCTGGGTCACTTCAAGCTGATGAAGGTCGCGGCCGCTTACTGGCGCGGCGACGAGCGCCGGCCGCAGCTTCAACGCATCTACGGGACCGCGTGGGAGTCCAAGGGGGCGCTCGAGGACCACCTGCACCGGCTCGAGGAAGCGGAGCGAAGGGATCACCGCCGCCTCGGGGCCGAGCTCGACCTGTTCCACTTTCCTCCCGAGATTGGCGGCGGGCTTCCCGTCTTCCATCCCAAGGGCGGGCTCATCCGCAAGCTGATGGAGGACTACAGCAGGGAGGAGCACGAGAAGGCCGGCTACCAGTTCGTCTGGACGCCGCATCTCGCCAAGTCCACCCTTTACGAGACCTCGGGCCACCTCAGTTGGTACAAGGACAGCATGTACCCGCCCATGGAGATGGAAGGGGCGACGTACTACCCCAAGCCGATGAACTGCCCCGGGCACGTTCTGATCTACAAGGCGCGCCAGCACTCCTATCGCGAGCTGCCGATCCGCCTGTTCGAGTTCGGCACCGTGTACCGCTTCGAACGCTCCGGAGTCCTCAACGGCCTGCTCCGCGTGCGGGGCATCACTCAGGACGACTCCCACATCTTCTGCACGCCCGAACAGCTGGCACCCGAGCTCGCCGATCTGCTTGCGTTCGTCCTGCGGATCTTGAAGGCGTTCGGACTCACGGAGTTCGAGGCGGAGCTTGCGACCCGGCCGGAGAAGTTCGTCGGCGAGCCGGAAGAGTGGGACGCGGCGACCGAAGCACTGCGCGAGGCGCTCGAAGTCGCCGGTCTTTCGTACGTCGTCGCCGAAGGGGAAGGCGCGTTTTACGCGCCGAAGATTGACGTGCACGTCCGTGATGCGATCGGCCGCCGCTGGCAGGTGTCGACGTTGCAGGTGGATTTCCAGGAGCCGGGTCGTTTCGGGCTCGAGTACGTCGGCGCCGACAATGGGCGCCACCGGCCGTACATGATCCACCGGGCGCTGTTCGGCTCGATCGAGCGCTTCTTCGGGATCCTCCTCGAGCACTACGCCGGCGCGTTCCCGACGTGGCTCGCGCCCGTGCAGGCGTCGGTGCTGCCGGTGCGCGACGACCACGGACCGTACGCGGACGACGTCGCCGCCGTGCTGCGCGCCGCAGGCATCCGGGTGGAGATCCTGGAGGCGGACGAACCCCTCGGCGCGCGGGTCCGCAAGGCCAAGCTCGAGAAGGTCCCCTACGTGCTCGTCGTCGGCGACGAGGACGTGGCGTCGCGAACAATCGGCGTCAACTCCCGGGAAAAAGAGCGCCCCGATCGCGGTGTACCCCTCGATGCCTTCGTCGCCTCTGTGCGCTCCGAGATAGACGCCCACGGCCTCTCGGCCCGGCAAGGGTGACCTCGCTCGAACGGCTATGGGCCGGTTGGCGCAGCGACTACATGCAGTCGGTGACCGGCCAACCCCCGTCGGACGCGGCCGGCGAGTGCGTCTTCTGCTCGATTCTCGACAGCGGCCGGCCCGACGAGGACACCCACATCGTCTGGCGCCACCCCGCCGGCGTCGCTTTCGCCATCCTCAACGCCTACCCCTACACCAGCGGACACCTCATGGTGATGCCCATCCGCCACGTCGCGGACCTCGAAGACCTCGACGCTGACGAAGCGACCGCCGTGTGGGCCACCCTGCGGTCCGCGGTCGTAGCGCTCAAAGAGGCGTACAGCCCCGACGGAATCAACGTGGGCGCCAACCTCGGCAAGTCCGCCGGCGCCGGCGTTCCGGGACACTTCCACATGCACGCCGTGCCGCGCTGGAACGGGGACACCAACTTCATGACCGCCGTAGCCGACGCCCGCGTGCTTCCCGAAGCGCTCTCCGTCTCTGCCGACCGCCTCCGCGCCGCCTGGTCCTCCGCTTGATCTAGCCGGCCCTAGCCGGCCGAGGCCGGACCCCGTCGAACGGCCTCACCGCCCGCGTCCGCTCTGCCTGGTTCTCCGCTTGATTTAGCCGGCCGAGACCGGACCCCGTCGGCAGGCGGGCGGCGAAGGCCGAGCGGCGACTACGTGTTCCCGACGGTGAGCGTCACGACGACGCGGTGCGGTCCGGAACCCCACGGACGGCTACGAGCTGGACGAGGTTTCGCGCTTGACCGACGCCCAGAGATTCTGTGGCAGCACGTCGTAGTGATCGTGCTCGGCCCGAAAACGACCCCGCCCCCCGGTCATCGACCTCAGATCTATCGAGTAACGCAGGATTTCCGAAGTGGGGACCAAAGCGGTGACGATCGACTCCCCGTCGTTGCCGGATTCCGTTCCCTGCACACGGCCGCGCCGGCTGTTGAGATCGCCCATCACGTCGCCCTGGTAGGCGGTCGGAACAGTCACCTCGAGCTTCGAGATGGGTTCGAGGATGACCGGGCTCGCCTTTTCCATGGCCTCTCTGAAACCCAACGACCCGGCCATCTTGAAGCTCATCTCCGACGAGTCGACCGGATGGTATTTGCCGTCGAAACAGGTGACCCGAACATCGACCACGGGCCAACCGTTCACGCCGCTCTGCGCCATCGTCTCCTCGATGCCCTTCTGCACCGCCGGTATGAACTGCCGGGGGATCGCGCCGCCGACGATCTGGTCGACGAACTCGAAGCCGCCGCCGCGCTCGAGCGGCTCCACTCTCACGAACGCGACACCGAACTGCCCGTGGCCGCCGGTCTGCTTCTTGTACTTGCCTTCCGCCTCTGCCTGCGAGGTGATCGTCTCCCGGTAGGGCACCACCACGGGCTCGGTCTCCACCTCGACGCCGAACTTGCGCGACAGGCGTTCGGTGAGGATGCCGAGATGCGTCTCGCCCATCCCGCCGAGCAGCGTCTGGTGTGTTTCGTCGTCGCGCCTGACGACCAGCACCGGATCCTCTTCCTGGAGGCGGTGCAGCGCCGTCATCAGCTTGTCCTCGTCGCCCTTGGAGCGGGGGCGGATGCCCATCGTGATCGCCGGTTCGGGAACCGCCGGCGGGGGCACCGTCACCGGTGTCCCCTTGGGCGCCAACGTGTCGCCCGTCGCAACGTCGGCCAGCTTGGCGACCGCGCCGATGTCGCCGACGGGCAGGTGGTCGACGGGGATCTGCTCCTTCCCGCGCAGCGTAAACGGTGAGTGCAGGCGCTCGTCGGAACGGGTCCGGGAGTTGACGAGGGTGTCGTCGGGAAGCACCTTCCCCGACAGAACCTTGAAGATGCTGATCTTTCCGACGTGGCGGTCCACGATCGTCTTCCACACGTACGCCAGCGCCGGCCCCTCGAGCGAAGGAGCGACCTCTGTCGTCTTGTCCCCGGCCTCGACCGTCACCGGCCGCGCGTCGAGAGGCGACGGGCCGATCTCGCAGATGAAGGCCGCGAGGCGGTCGACGGCAATCTCCTTTGACGCCGACCCGCACACCACGGGGAAGACCTGGGCGGACGCGACGCCGTGTGCGAGGGTCTCCTCTAACTGCTTGACGGTCGGGATCTCGCCTTCGAGGTAACGCTCCATCAGGTCGTCGTCGGCGACCACGATCCCCTCGACCAGGGCGTCGTGGACCGAGTGCTCGGTGACCTCCATCTCCGCGGGTATCGGACCGGTCGTCGGCTTGCCGCCCTCGTATGTGATCGCAGTGTCGGACAAGAGGTCCGCAACCCCCCGGAATGTCGACTCCTCGCCGATGGGGAGCTCGAGGGGCGCCACGCCGGCGCCGAACACCTGGCGCAGCTGGTCGAGGGTCCGCTCGAATGACGCCCTCTCACGGTCGAGCTTGTTGACGAAGACCATGCGCGGCAGGCCCAGTGACGCTGCCACCTTCCACATGATCTCGGTCTGCACCTCGACACCCTCGACAGCGCTCACCACGAAGACGGCCATGTCGGCGACCCGCAGCGCGGCTGTCGCCTCCTCGGCGAAATCTGCGTAGCCGGGGCAGTCGAGAAGGTTGATCTTGTGGCCCTCCCATTCGATGGGTGCGAGGGCGGCGGATATGGACAGGTTGCGCTTCTGCTCCTCGGGCTCGAAGTCGCTGACGGTGGACCCGTCCTCGACTCGGCCCGGGCGACCGATCGACCCCGAGCAGTGCAGCAGGGCCTCGGTCAGCGTGGTCTTACCGGCGCCCCCGTGCCCGACCAGGGCGACGTTGCGGATCGAAGAGGGCGGATAGGCCTTCACCTGTCACTCTCCAAGGCCCTCTCACCTTCCATGGCGGTCCTCCTCCCTGGTACCCGGCCCGTTCCGGGTGCCCCCAAGTGCTCCGAGATGCGCAGTACTCGCCAGAGTAACCGGAGCTTGGAGGCCCCGCCCCACGCCCCTTCGGTGGTATTCTGGTAGGCGCAGAGCAGGGCGGCGCGCCGGCAATCGGACGCGTGTCCTGTCATCGAGGAGCCGAAAGCAACAGTGTTCGACGGACGTTTCCGTTCCGGCGTCGACCGGGCGGTCAAACCGCTGGGTGGGGCGCTCAGGCGGACAGGCTTGTCGCCGGATCATCTGACTGCCCTCGGGTTGCTGATGGCCATCCCGACGGCGTGGGCGATCGCGACCGGCCGGCTCGGGCTGGGCCTCGGTCTTCTGATCGGAACCGCGGTGCCCGACCTGCTCGACGGGGCGTTGGCCAAGGCGTCTGGTCGTTCGAGTGTCCGCGGCGCGTTCTTCGACTCGGTGACCGACAGGGTGAGCGACACGGTCGTGCTCGGCGGGTTCGCGTGGTACTTGATGGACCACCGTCGCGGTCATGTGGCGTTGCTGCCCATGGCGATCCTCGGCGTATCGCTGCTTATCTCCTACGAGCGCGCGAAGGCCGAAGCCCTCGGTTTCGAGGCCAAGGGCGGGCTGATGGAACGCGCCGAGCGGGTCGTGGTGCTCTGTGCCGCCCTGGCCTTCAGCTTCGTGATGCTGCCGCTGCTGTGGCTGATGTTCGCGCTCACCTCGCTCACCGCCATCCAGCGGTTCGTGCGGGTGTGGCGCCAGGCGACCGCCGCCGGCCAGGGTCCGCCCCCGGCGGCAAGGCCGATCTTCGCTCGGCGGGCCGCTTACTACCATGACGCCCGCACGGGCGAGCCGGTCGCCGTCGCAGCCCGCTGGCGTGCGTGGCGCGAAGCCAACGGTTGGGTACCCCGCTCGGAACGACCCCCGTTGTGGGCTCGCTACGGGAACGGGACCCCCCAGGGCAGCGCCGCCGCCCGGTGGCACGAGCGCCGCCAGGCGCGCCTCGCCCGCCTGTCGCGCCCGGCCGGCGAGGAACCCGACAGCGGCCCCGCCCGGCGCGGCGGGTCCCGCCGGCCCTGAGCCCCGGCGAGCCGGACCGCAACCCGGCGCGCAAGCCACCCTCCGCGACGCTCCAGGCATTCAGGGCCGGGGCATTCGCTGCGCGGCACCTGCCCGAGCCGTTGGTCCGTGCCGTGGCCGGAGGCGCGGCCGTGGCGGTGGCGCGAACCCCGCCCGTGCCGGGGCGGATCGGACGGGTTGCCCGCAGGCGGGCGATGGTGGCACGCCACCTCGAGCGTGTGTACGGCCGGCGCCTCGGGCGTCTGGAGAAGATCCGGCTCGTCGACGAGGTGTTCGTGTCGTACGCGAGGTACTGGGCCGAGAGCTTCCGGCTTCCGGGGCTGACCGCCGAGGAGGTCGCCGCCGGCATCCACTACGACCACTTCGACCGGATCGAGGCCGGGTTGGAAGCGGGGAAGGGGGTCATCCTGGCCTTGCCGCACCTCGGCGGTTGGGAGTGGGCCGGGACGGATCTCGTCGTGCGCGGGCTGAAAGTCAACGTCGTCGTCGAGGCGCTGGAACCCCCCGACCTGTTCGAGTGGTTTGTGTCGTTTCGCGAGCAGCTGGGCATGAAGGTCATCCCCGTCGGGCCCGGCGCCGCCAGCCAGTGCGCGCGCGCCCTGGCAGCCAACGAGGTCCTCTGCCTGCTCTGCGACCGCACTGTCGCCGGCACCGCCGGCGTCGAGGTCGAGTTCTTCGGTGAGCGCACGGAGCTACCGGGCGGCCCCGCCACTCTCGCACTGCGCACCGGGGCGACCCTTCTCACCGCCGGCGTCTACTTCGACCTCGGGCCGCGCCGCCACCTCGGCGTCGTGGGCCCGGCCCTCGACCTCGCACGATCCGGCCGGCTCCGCGAGGACGTCTCCGCCGGCACCCGCCAGGTCACCGCGGAGCTGGAGGAGCTCATCAGGCGCGCGCCGACCCAGTGGCACATGCTCCAGCCCAACTGGCCGAGCGACCCGGGCTGGTCCCGGCCCGCTCGCACCGCCGCGCCGCCGGCCTGAAGTACCCTCCTTCGGTGCGGGTCGGACTCGTGTGCCCATACAGCCTGACCCTCCCGGGGGGCGTGCAGGGCCAGGTCCTCGGGCTCGGCCGAGCGCTGCGCGAGATCGGTGTTGACGCCCGGGTCCTCGGGCCGTGCGACGGGCCGCCTCCCGATACGGCCGTGACGCCCCTGGGTAACTCGATCCCCACCGCGTCCAACGGCTCCATGGCCGCGATCGCCCCTGACCTCTCGGCGGCGCTGCGCACGATCAGGGCGCTGCGCGACGAGAACTTCGACGTCGTGAACATCCACGAGCCGCTCGTCCCGGGACCGTCGCTCACCGCTTTGCTCTTCAACGACGGCCCCATCGTCGGAACCTTCCACCGCTCCGGTGACAGCGGGTGGTACAAGGCATTTAAACCGCTCATCAAGTGGCGGTCGAAGGGTTTGACGGTCATGGCGGCGGTGTCGGTGGAGGCGCGGGACACCGCGGCCAAGGTGATCGGGGGCACCTACGAGCTCGTATGGAACGGCATCGAGGTCGACCAGTACAGCCGGGCCGATCCGTGGCCGGCCAAGGGTCCGACGGTCATGTTCATCGGGCGCCACGAGCCGAGAAAGGGGTTGAAGGTTCTGATCGAGGCGGTTCGCCGCCTCGGGCCGGACGTCACCCTGTGGATAGCGTCCGAAGGGCCGGAGACCCCCAAGCTTCGCGCCGAGACCGCCGGCGATGACCGATTCGAGTGGCTTGGAACGATTCACGAGCAGGAAAAGATCGCCCGTTTGCGCGGTGCAGGCGTCCTCTGCGCTCCATCGCTTCACGGCGAGAGCTTCGGGGTCATACTGCTCGAAGGCATGGCAGCGGGAACTCCCGTGGTCGCGTCCGACCTGCTCGGCTACCGCGGCGTCGCGCGACCGGGCCTCGACGCCTTGCTGGTGCCCCCCGGCGACCCGGTGACCCTGGCCTCCGCGCTGTCGACCGCTCTCGAACGCGGGGCGGCGGTGGAGGCGATGATCGAAAGCGGGTTCGAGAGGGCGCGCGGGTTCTCGATGGCCGGCCTCGCTGCCCGGTACGTCGAGCTGTACGAGCGGGCGCTGCGGCGTTGAGCGCCCGCGTCGAGCGCGCCGGCGCCCTGATCTACCATCGGCAGCCTGATGCACGGGGCGGCCCTATGACCTCCGACGCCCGAGCGGCGCGTATAGCCGCGATCTTCGCTCTGCCCCCTGCGATCGCCGCCGGTGTGATCGCCTGGGTGGTCGGCGGGGCGGTCGCGGCTGTCATCGTGTTCGTGGTGCTCGCGGTCGCGCTCGCCGCCTGGGCGCGCTACGCCGGCGAGCGGGCCGTCGACCGGGGCCTGAGGCAACTCGGTTCCAGGCCGGCCGATCCTGTCGCGGACGCTCGGCTGTGCAATCTCGTGGACGGGCTGAGCATGAGCGCCGGGCTGGCCCCGCCCCGGCTCGAGGTCGTCGACTCGGACGGGCTCAACGCGCTCGCGGCGGGCGGCAGGTCCGGGAGGGGTGTGCTTGCGGTCACGACCGGGCTGTTGCGCGGGCTCGAGTTGATCGAACTCGAGGCCGCGGTCGCCGAGATGCTCGTCCAGATCAGGCGCGGCGAGGTGGTCCCGGCGACCATGACTGTCGCGACGTTCGGCCTTGGCCGCAGCCTCGCGGTGCCCCGCGAGAGGGACGCGCTCGCGGACCAGGCAGGCGTGACCCTGACTCGCTACCCGCCCGCCCTCGCTGCTGCCCTCGAGAAGCTCGAGGAGAAGGGCACTGAGGTGCCGGGGTCTCCGGCGTCGATGGCGCACCTGTGGTTGGCCGACCCGCGCCGCAACGACCACCGCGACGCGGGCAGGCTCCCCCTTCGTGAACGGATAGAGGCTCTTCGAGAGCTGTGACGGATCGGATCTGATGTTGTTGAAGGAAAAGGCTATTCGCGCCCGCGCCCGCGGGACCATGGCGACCGTCGCGGCCCTCGCCGCCGCCGCGGCCGTACTCGCCTCGTGTGGGGGGCACTCCAAGCCGAAATCTGTACCCACCACGTCCACGACGCTCCCGGCGCCGACGACCACCGCAGCACCGCCTCCCACCGCGCCGCTCACCGGTCTTCCGCAGCCGGACTCCGCACAACTGAACGCCCCCGCGGTGGTCCTCAAGATCGACAACATCGACGACGCCCGACCCCAGACCGGTCTCGCCGACGCGGACATCGTCTACGAGGAACAGGTCGAGGGCGGGCTCACCCGCCTGGCCGCGGTGTACCAGTCGAGCTACCCGAAGGTTGCCGGCCCCGTACGCTCAGGACGCCTCACCGACGAGGGGATCGCCGACGATCTCAACCACCCCGTGTACGCGATGTCCGGGACCAACCCGATGTTCCTCCCCATCTTGCGGTCCCAGCCGTTCACCGAGGTCGACGACGGCAACCGCCCCGACCTGTTCTACCGGGCCGGTCCGAAGCCGGCACCGCACAACCTCTATACCAACGTCGAATCGTTGGCGAAGGCAGCGAAGAACCCGGCGCCACCGGCCCCTCTTTTCCAGTACCGCGAACCGAACACTCCTCTGACCGGTGCCGGCGTCGCGCCCGCAACTCATCTCACGTTGGGGTTCTCTCACACATCGATCGGGTGGACCTTCAACGCGCAGTCCGGAGCCTGGCAGCGGACCCAGAACGGCACCCCCCACGTCGACAACACCGGCGCCCAGCTCTCGGCGACCAACGTGGTCGTGCTGTTCATCAACTACATAATCTCCGGCGTCGCCACCGGCGAGGGCGGCCCGCCGGCGCCGATCCCCGAGGGCATCATGACCGGCACCGGCCAGGTGTGGTTCCTCAGCGGCGGCCAGGTCGTGAAGGGGACCTGGAGCCGATCGGGTCTCACGACTCCGGCCACCTATGCCGACAGCGCCGGCGCCCCGATCTTGCTGGCGCCGGGCAAGACCTGGGTCGAGCTGGTCCCCACGGGCACGGTGCCGTCGCTCTCCTGACGCTGCCCGGAGTTTTCGCTACGGGCCCATCTCGCCCAGCCCGTAGAATCACTCCCATGGCAGCCACCGACAGCACCCGCCGAACCGGAACCGACCTCGTGAAGCGGGGTCTGGCAGAGATGCTGCGCGGCGGCGTGATCATGGACGTGGTCACACCAGAGCAGGCAAAGATCGCCGAGGACGCAGGCGCCGTGTCGGTGATGGCACTCGAGCGGGTGCCGGCGGACATACGCCGCGACGGCGGCGTGGCGCGCATGAGCGACCCAGCTCTGATCGAGGGCATCAAGGCGACCGTCACCATCCCCGTGATGGCGAAGGCCCGGATAGGACATTTCGCCGAAGCGCAGGTCCTCGAGTCGCTCGGAGTCGACTACGTCGACGAGAGCGAGGTGCTCACACCGGCGGACGAGGCTCACCACATCGACAAGTGGAGGTTCACGGTCCCGTTCGTGTGCGGCGCGACGAACCTCGGGGAGGCGTTGCGGCGCATCTCCGAAGGGGCTGCGATGATCCGCTCGAAGGGTGAGGCCGGGACCGGGGACATCAAAGAAGCGGTTCGCCACCTTCGCTCGATCACCGGTGACATCCGTAGGATCACCCAGGCGGACTCGGCCGAGATCTACGGCTGGGCCAAGCAGTTGCAGGCGCCCGTCGCGCTCGTCCAGGAGATCGCGGAGACCGGCAAGCTCCCTGTTCCGTTGTTCTGCGCCGGCGGTATCGCGACGCCATCGGACGCTGCGCTTGTGATGCAACTGGGGGCGGAGGCGTGTTTCGTGGGAAGCGGGATCTTCAAGAGCTCCGATCCGCCGCGTTTCGCCCGGGCGATCGTCGAGGCGACGACTCACTACCGCGACGCCCAGATCGTCGCCAAGGTCAGCCGAGGCCTCGGTGACGCCATGCGAGGCCAGGAAGCCGGTCAGGTGGAGACGCGGCTGTCCGAGCGCGGTTGGTAGAGCCGGTCTCGATGCCGGCCACGCCGCCGTCCCCGGGCGCCCCCCGGGTGGGGGTACTCGCGTTGCAGGGCGACGTGCGTGAGCACTGCCGGTCCTTGGAGGAGGTGGGGGCCGAGGCGGTGGAGGTGCGCACGCCGGCCGGCCTGGATTCGGTCGTGTCCCTGGTGTTGCCGGGGGGTGAGTCGACGACGATGTCGTTGTTGCTGGAGTCGTCGGGGCTGCTGCACCCCCTGCGCGAGCGGCTCGCAGGGGGGATGCCCGCGTTCGGCACCTGCGCCGGCATGATCCTGCTGGCATCGGAGGTGGTCGACGGGCGAGCGGACCAGCACGCGCTCGGCGCGATCGACATCAGTGTCCGGCGGAACGCGTTCGGCCGGCAGGTCGACTCGTTCGAGACGGATCTCGACGTCGTCGGCCTGGACGAGCCGTTGCATGCGGTGTTCATCCGCGCCCCGGTGGTGGAGCGGGTCGGGCCCGAGGTGGACGTCCTCGCGAGCGTGACCTTCCCCGACGGCTCGTCCCACCCGGTCGTCTGCCGGCAGGGACCGGTTCTGGTGGCTGCGTTCCACCCCGAGCTGTCGGGCGATCTGCGGTTGCACCGGGAGTTCCTCGGGGCAGCCCTGCCGTGCTAAAGAGGTAGAGCGATGTCCGGACACAGCAAGTGGGCGACGATCAAGCACAAGAAGGGAGCCGCGGACAAGGCCCGCGGCAAGCTCTTCGCCAAGCTGATCCGCCAGGTCGAAGTCGCGGCTCGCGAGGGCGGTGGCGATCCGGATGCGAACCCGACGTTGCGCACCATGTTCCAGAAGGCGCGTGAGGCGTCGGTCCCCCTCGACACCATCGAGCGCGCGATCAAGCGCGGTACCGGCGAGCTCGAGGGGGTCCGGTACGAGCAGGTGTCCTATGAGGGTTACGCCCCGAGCGGCGTGGCCGTCATCATCGAGTGCCTCACGGACAACCGCAACCGGACTGGAGCGGACATCCGATCCACCTTCTCCAAGAACGGCGGCTCCATGGCGGAGCCCGGCGCGGTGTCATGGCAGTTCGAGCGCAAGGGCGTTGTGCTCGTCGCGAAGACGGGCGGTGCCGCCGGCGAGGTCACCGAGGACGACCTCTTGCTCGTCGCGCTCGATGCCGGCGCCGAGGACATCGCCGACGCCGGCGACCAATGGCAGGTCACGACACCGCCGGGCGACCTACCGGCTGTCCGTGCAGCGGTTGAGGAGGCTGGGATGTCGATCGAGTCGGCCGAGGTGACACTCCTGCCGAGCACGTCGGTCCCGCTCGACAACGAGGGCGACGCCAAGAAGGTCCTGCACCTCATCGACCTCCTCGAGGATCACGACGACGTGCAGAACGTGTACGCCAACTTCGACATTCCAGATTCGATCCTGGAGCTGGTCGAGGCCTGACGGCCTCGTTGATCCACCACCTCGCAGGGGCGGCCTGTTAGCCTCGAACGAGTGTTCGCTCTCGGCGTGGACCCCGGTTTGTCGCGCTGCGGCTACGGCGCCGTCCGGTCCGTCCAGGGATCCTTGCAGCCGGTTGCCTACGGCCACCTGAGCACCCCGACGGACCTGCCGGTGGGGGAGAGGCTGGCCATCCTGTGGGACGACCTGCAGCAGCTCGTGCAGGACCTGCGCCCGGACGTGATGGTCGTCGAGCGGGTGCTCTTCCAGGTCAACGCCCGCACGGCGATGGCGGTCGGCCAGGCGAGCGGCATAGCGCTCACCATCGCGGCGCGCGCGGGCTGCCCGGTCGTCCAGTACAGCCCCAACGAAGTGAAGCTCGCGGTCACGGGGTACGGCTCGGCCTCCAAGCAGCAGGTGCAGGACATGGTCCGGGTCCTCCTCGCCCTGCCCGAGGCGCCGCGGCCCGCGGACCGCGCCGACGCCCTCGCTCTCGCAGTGTGCCATTTGAGCGGCGCCGGCCTCAGAGCTTCGATCGGAGCAAAGGCGTGATCGGTTCGCTTCGCGGGATCGTCCTCGAACGGATCGCCCGCGGCCCGCAGTCGGGTGAAGTCCTCGTCGAAGTCGGCGGCGTCGGCTACCGCGTCATCGTCCCCGCCGGCTGCCTGCCGCGGCTCGCCGAGCCGGGGGAGCCCACCTTCCTGCACGTGCACACCCACGTTCGGGAGGACGCGTTCACTCTCTACGGGTTCCCGTCGCGCGACGAGCGGCAGTGCTTCGAGGTCCTGATAGCCACCCACGGCGTCGGCCCTTCCGTCGCCCTGGCCATGCTCTCGGTCCACACGCCGGCAGCCCTGCGCAGGGCCGTCGCGCAGGACGACGCCGACGCCCTGATGCTCGTGCCGGGCATAGGCCGCAAGACCGCGGTACGGCTCATCGTCGAGCTGCAGTCGAAGTTCGAGGCGGACCTCGACGGCGTGGATCTGCGCGTCGTGGGATCATCAGCCACGACCGGAGGTGCGCCGAACGGCGACGGAACGTCCGCCGGCGGCGAAACCGACCCCGCGGTCGCACGCCAGGAGGTGCGCGCCGCGCTGGCGGGACTCGGGTACGGCGCGGACGAGATTCGCCACGCCCTGACCCGCCTGCCCGGGGAGGGCTCTGTCGAGGAACAGATCCGGTTCGCGCTGCGTGAGCTGGCGGTGGCGCGATGAGGGAAGCCAGATGAGAGAAGAAGGCATGGCCCGCCCGGTCACCGCTGTCGCCGACCCGGTCGAGGCGGCAGAGGAGATCACGCTCCGGCCGCGCCGGCTGGGGGAGTTCGTGGGTCAGGCGCAGCTCAAGGAGCACCTGGAGATCATGTTGGAAGCGGCCCGCCGGCGCGCCCAACCCTGCGATCACCTGCTGTTCGCCGGGCCTCCCGGGTTGGGCAAGACGTCACTCGCCGGCATCGTCGCCAACGAGATGGGTGCGGGTTTTCGGGTCACCTCGGGCCCCGCGCTGGTCCGTGCCGGGGACCTGGCGGCCATCCTCACCAACCTGGCAGAAGGAGACGTTCTCTTCGTCGACGAGATACACCGCCTGGGACGGGCCGTGGAGGAGATCCTCTACCCGGCGATGGAGGACTTCCAGCTCGACATCGTCCTCGGCAAGGGACCGAGCGCCCGATCGATCCGGCTGGAGCTTCCGCGCTTCACCCTGGTCGGCGCCACCACGCGCACAGGGCTGATCACCGGCCCGCTGCGGGACCGCTTCGGCTTCGTCGCCCGGCTCGACTACTACAGCGCCGGGGACCTCGACGCGATCATCCGCCGCTCCGCGACCATCCTCGACGTGAGCCTCGACGCTGCCGGCGCCGCCGAGATCGCGGGTCGTTCGCGCGGCACGCCGCGCATCGCCAACCGTCTGCTCAAGCGCGTGCGCGACTTCGCCGAGGTCCGCGCCGACGGCAGCATCGACCTCGCCATCGCGCGTGACGGCCTCGCCCTCTTCGGCGTCGACGAGCGCGGGCTCGACAAGGTGGACCGGTCCATCCTCGACGCGCTCTGCAATCGGTTCGGTGGCGGCCCGGTCGGCTTGTCGACGCTCGCCGTCAGCGTGGGCGAGGAGACCGACACCGTCGAGGAAGTGTACGAGCCGTACCTGCTGCAACTCGGGATGATCGCCCGCACCCCGCGCGGGCGCGTGGCGATGCCGCTGGCGTGGCAGCACCTCGGCCTCGAGCCGCCGGCGGCGCCGGCGGACCGGCCCGGCGATCCCGGCCTCTTCTGACGCTGAACGCCGCCAAGCGCCAGCGTCGGACGCCCGAATCGGGCGCCGGCGGCGGATCGACTAGACCGGTCGCGCCGTGGAAGTCCCCGAGTACGAACTGCCCGAGGATGCGATAGCGCAGCATCCCGCCGAGCCGCGGGACTCGTCGCGGCTGCTCGACGCGACGAACCCCTCCGGCCGGCTCGTGCACCGCACATTCCGCGACCTTCCGGATCTGCTGGGACCCGGGGACGTCCTCGTCATCAACACGACCAGGGTCATGCCAGCCCGTCTACGCCTGTACAAGCAGACCGGCGGGGCAGCCGAAGTGCTGCTGCTCGAACCCGCCGGCGGCGAGCGCGATTGGATGGCGCTCGTCAGGCCGGGGCGCCGGCTCCAACCGGGAACGACCCTCCACGCGGATCCCTCCGGGGTGCCGCTGCTCAGGGTCGGCGAAGCGGTCGTACCCGGCGACAGCTCCGACGGGCGCCGCAAGGTCCATTTCATCGAGGACCCCGGCAAGGTTTTCGACGAGTGCGGGACGGTCGCCCTGCCGCCGTACATCCATGAGCCGCTTGCGGACGCGAGCCGCTACCAGACCGTCTACGCCGAAACTCCCGGCTCTGTCGCAGCCCCCACAGCCGGCCTGCACCTCACAAGCGAGCTCCTGGAACGCTGCAGATCGCACGGCGTGGAGGTGCACGCCGTGGACCTCGCAGTTGGGCTGGCGACGTTCAAGCCGATCGCCGTGGACGATGCCGAGCAGCACCGGATGCACACCGAGCGCTACAGGGTTCCCGACGAGACGATGCGATCGTGCACGCAAGCCAGGCGCGTCGTCGCTGTCGGCACGACTGTGGTCCGTGCCCTCGAGACGGCTGCCGCCACCGGCGAGTTCGAAGGCGGCAGCAACCTCTACATCCGCGGTGATTACCCGTTCGCCATGGTCGACGTGCTGGTAACCAACTTCCACATGCCGAGGTCGAGCCTGCTGGTGTTGCTGGAGTCGTTTTGCGGGACGCGGTGGCGCGACATCTACTCTGAGGCGCTGGCGAACGGCTACAGGTTCTTGTCCTTCGGCGACGCCATGATCGTCGGTCGGGAGCGAAGATGAGACCAGCCGTCCTCACCGTCGAGGTCGCCGACGGCTCTGCCAGAGCGGGCCAGGTGACCACGGCGCGTGGGTCTTTTTCCACTCCTGCTTTCATGCCGGTCGGCACGCGGGGAGCCGTGCGACTACTCGACGCCGCGGACCTCGACGCCCTCGGGCCGCAGGTCGTTCTCGCCAACACCTACCACCTCATGCTGCGGCCGGGAGTCGACACCGTCGCCGGTCTCGGTGGTCTCCACCGCTTCACCGGGTGGGGCGGGCAGATGCTCACCGACTCCGGCGGGTTCCAGGTGTTCTCGTTGGCGCCGGCCGTCGACGACGGCGGCGTGACCTTCCGGTCGACCTACGACGGGTCGACGCACCGGATGACCCCGGAGTCCGCCGTCGCCATACAAGAGCAGCTCGGAGCGGACATCCAGATGGTCCTGGACGTCTGTACAGGCCTGCCGGCCCCCGAGGAGGAGTTGCGCCTCGCGGCCAAGCGGACCTTGGACTGGGCCGTCCGCGCGAGGGAATCGCACCGCCGGCAGGACCAGTGCCTGTTCGGGATCGTCCAGGGGGGCACGATCCCGGAGCTGCGGGTCGAGTGCGCCGAGGCCACCGCCGCCCTGGAGTTCGACGGGTACGGGATCGGTGGCCTGTCGGTGGGGGAGCCCCGGGAGGAGATGCTGCCCGCTCTGGCGGCCGCGATCGGTG
>DATLUM010000078.1 GCA_035533095.1 Acidimicrobiales bacterium
GCAAAGCGCAGTTGGCCTCGGAATGCGATACCCGAGGCAAGTGCGACTATCCCGACGACGATGAGGAGCCAAGCCCACCACGGCATGGCCACGATGGTATGACGCTGGGGGGTAACTCGGTCAGAAGCCCGCGGCGACTCCTCCCCGGCCGGGTCAGACGCTGCTCGGGTCGGAAGTGTCGGGTGTCGCCTTCGGGCCAGATCGATTGCCAGATTCGACGCCACTCGCATCACCCAGGCTTCTCGGTACTACGCCGGCGGAATCGATCGTGCGACAGCAGCATTGAAAATCGCCGCATCCTGGCAGAACAGCACGTGCCCTCCGTTGTCAGACCCGACGAACGTCGCACCAGGGATCTGGCTCGCGACCCAGCGCCCCTGCTCGATGCCTCGCGTGAAGATGTGGGAGTCGGCGGCGAAGACAGTGGTTGGTATCGTGATCGTCGGCAGGACCGTCGTGTGGTCGCGCATCAGGAAGTCCGAGTAGATCGCGACCGCGACCGCAGCGGGCGTCTTCATGCTCTCCGCGAGCATCCACCTCATGTCATCTGCGGGCGCGGCGCCTGACTTGAACATGTTGTTGATGAAGCGCCGTGCGAAGGCCTCGCGATCCGCGCAGACCGATGCGCACGCGATGTTCATCTGGTCGTAGTCGTGGCCCTTCATCGGGTGGGCGTTCCAAGCGCCCGGCGAGAACGGGAACGGCGTCATGTCGACGAGGGCGAGCGCACGGAGGCGATCGGGGCCGTAGTGGCTCCAGTGATCGAGCACGACGGGGCCCGCGAGAGACCAGCCGACGAGCGTCACGCCGTCGAGCTTCAGCGCCTCGATGACGGCACGCACGTCACGCGAATACTGCGGAATGGTGTGGCCGTGCAGGACCTTGCTCGAGTTGCCATGTCCCCGAAGGTCCATCGTGACGACAGTGAAGTCGCGCGAAAGACCTTCCACCTGACGCACCCAGAACCTGCTCGACATCATCCAGCCGTGGACGAAGAGGATGGAGGGACCATCGCCGGTCACTTCGTAGTAGATCAGCGCGCCATCGCTGGTCTCCACGAGTCCGGAGCGGCTCGATGTCGAGACGGCCATCGGGGCCTCCTTCCGAGAGGAACTTTCACTCCTACCATGCCAACTAGCCCAGCATGGCGGACAGGGCCAGATGACCCACTGGAGTTGACCCGGTTTCGCGGACACGGTGTCCACATCAGCGGGTCAACCCCAGCCAGCCGTCAACGACCGCGGCCGCGCCCGATCGACGGATATTTCCTTACGCCCAGGGGTCGGCAGACCGCTGAGGTGCGGACCCTGTCGCGCCGGTCCTTCCCCTCAGAGGCGCTCACTGACCTAGTGAGGTCGCGAGCACCACTCTGTCCAGGCATCGACGGCCTCTTCAAGCGAAAGCGCCTTGACATCGTCCGGCTCCATTCCGACTGTGAGAACGAGCCTCTGAAGAAGCCAGTCAGGTAGCAGTTCGTGACCAGGCGGAGGCGTGGCAACAGTGCTCCCCGCGGCCCGTCGACCAATGCCCTCAACCACAGAGGAGAGCGCGATGGTCTGAGGTTGGCCTGGTGGCATCGCCGCTAGTCGGGCCTTCATTTCCGCATAGACCTCGCCATCGGAACGGACTCCAAGTGCCCATACCTCGGCGATTTCGACGATGGCCTCCCCGGCTTCGTCTTGCCGAACCCGCCAGACGATGCGCCATCCGCGATCGCCGACGACGAGCTTCCACCATCCGATCAGAATGCCGAGCAGTGGCTCCCCGGCATAGGGGTTGCTCTCGAGCAGGATCATCTTCTTGAGCGCCCATTCGACGACGACTGGGGACCGCTCCGCGAGAGTCTGGAGATCCTCTGCTGCGGCTTCGGTGAGTTCGACGTGCGCTGCGGGTCGAGACCCAGCTGTCACTCTGCGACCGTGCGGCCCTCCGCCCGCAGTTGACTCTCAAGCTCTGAGCGAGAGAAACCAAGGGCAGTGATCACCTTGTCCAAAGGCGTCCGTTCGCCGCGATCAGTCGCCACTCGACTAAGGAGGAGGGCCGCGGTTCGGATGTCCTCTTCGAGCGTCCGGAGCTCATTCAGGTGCTCAACGCTGATCACAGCCGCGACGGGGCGGCCATGACGTTCGACGACAGTGTCGGTGCCGCTCTCGCTGTCCTTGAGCAGTCCGGTGACACCCCGGGCGTGCGCCTCTGTGACCGAGAGAACCCGAGTCGGGAAGTCCACAACAGCCATATCAGTAACTGTACAGAAATCTGAACAGGTCTCCCAGTGGTTTTGGTGAGATTCCCCAACTAGCCGTTTGAAAACCTACCTCAGGGGACTGGGGTGGATCCCGCGCCATGAGTGCGCCATGCGGTGCCATCCGGTCGGACCCGAACTGCTCCCACAAGCTGCTGACCTGCGGTTTCTTGCGAGGCGGCGAGCGGAATCGAACCGCTGTACAGGGCTTTGCAGGCCCCTGCAGCGCCATTTTCCGGCCTTCGCCACCCTTGACCGTCAGCGTCCGCAGCCGACCATAAGTGCTGGTCAGCGGCATATTTCTGGGCCGGAGGAGGACGAACGTGGACGGCGCCGGACGGCCTCGGCCGCGGGATTTTCGCGGGATACCGCGGGATTTTCGCGGGATGGAAAGCGGCCCCTCTTGTGGGTCACTCCGGCGCCACTGGGACCGGGCCGCAGCAGGTCTTGTACTTGCGTCCCGAACCGCACCAGCATGGGGCGTTACGCCCCGGTGGCCAAGGGACGGCGTCGCCCCGGCGGGCGATCTCCGCCGCGTAGGAGGAGCGGGCTTCCGCGGTCCCCGGGGCGTCGCCCTCCTCTGCGCCGAAGGCGGTGAGACCGTCGATGGTCATGGGCGACACCCGTATGGGGTGGCCGGCAAGGGTGCGCGCCAGGCGCTTCATCCGCGCCTCGATTCGATGGCTATAGGCGGTGTGGTCGGCCGGCAGCTCGTCGAGGAGGTCGGGCCATGTGGCGGTCGCCTTGTCCCACTCGCCTCGGGGGAACCAGGCCAGCGACACCATCATCGAACTTGGAAGGCGGGATGTGCGCCGGGGCGGGACTAACTCAGGGAGGGCCTCGAAATCGGTGGTGTCCCGGTCCCCTACTTTCAGGATGGCCGGGTCGTAGCCGCAATGCTTGCATCGCCGCTCCTGGAGCGGGGGCGGGTCGCCGCCCCAATAGTGTCTAACTCGACCGGGAGGCGGCTGCCACGCCTCGACGAAGGCTTCGACCCGGTCGTTCAGGCCCGGTTCCGGACTCTCGCCGAGCGCCGTCCTGGCGGCCTCCAGGCCTTCGAGGAGCTGGACCACGACCTGGTCGGGGTCGCCGGTGCGGAGAGCGACGTCGATGCCGTCGCGGAACCACCGGGCCGATTCGCTGTGATCTGGGACCGCGGCGTAGGAGAAGCCCGCTGAGTTGTACAGCCAGACGTCGTCCGGTGTCCTCGCCCGGAGATTGGCGAATAGTGCATCCGCCTCGGCTCGCCTGCCGGCCAGGAGGTGGCACTCGGCGACGTCTGCGTCGGGGTGGGGCTCCGACCGGTAACCCGCCCGCACCGCTTCCTGCTTGGCGGCGATAGCGGCGTCGTAGTCGCCGGCGCGCTTGTGGAGCTCATGGATGTTGTCCCACACCTCGTAGGCGGGCAACCTGGTGGTGGGCACAGGGGTGGTCGAGCAGCTCGTGAAGGCCGGCGATTGCGGTGCCCCAATCCTTGGCCTTCTCGCTTTCCTGCACGCGCTCGTTGATCGCCCGAATCTGCCGGTAGGACTCGTTGAAGCTGATCTCCGGCATGTCCCTCCAGGCTCGTCGGCGTTGCGTCCACGGTAGGCGCGGCAGCCCATAGCGTCTCGGTGATGAGAACCACTCGCCTTCGGGTGACGATGAGCGAGGTGGAGCCGACGGTGGTGCGGGTGCTCGACGTGCCGGCCGGCGTCCTGTTGCCCGAGCTGCACGATCTCCTGCAGGTCGCCATCGGCTGGACCGACTCGCACCTACACCAGTTCGTGGCCGACGGCATCCGTTACGGGATGCCTGACATCGACGGTTTCAACGAATTCGACGACGAGCGGGCCGAGACCGGCGTTTCACTTCGTTCCCTGCCGCGCCGCTTCACCTACCTGTACGACTTCGGCGACGGCTGGGAGCACGACGTGGTGGTGGTCGGCCCTGGAGCTGATCGGGTCGGTGTCGTCGACGGCGAGGGGGCCTGCCCTCCCGAAGACGTCGGCGGACCGCACGGCTACGCGGAGTTCCTGACGGTGCTAGCCAACCCGACAGACCCGGAACACGAGCACATGCGAGGTTGGGCGGCAGCATGGAGGGACACCTTCGACCTCGCGACTGTCGACCTGCTCGTCCAGCAGACAGTCGGTCAGGTGCCGACCCCGGTACAGCTGGTGCTCTCGCTGGTCCCCGGTGGGGTCAAGCTGACACCTGGAGGCCGCCTACCCCGGGTGTTTGTGCGGCAGGTCCAAGAGCAGTTTCCCAAATGGGGCTTCGATGCGCGCCCGGCCTCCATCGAGGAGGACCTGCCGCCGTTGGCAGCCCTACATGACCTCCTACGAAAGGTCGGCCTGCTCCGCCTGCGCAAGGGGGTCCTCGCCCCCACGCGAATCGCCGGCGACGACATGGAAGTGATCCGCCGCCTTCGATCGTGGTTCGGACCGCAGTACGGCTACGAGTCGCTCCTCACAACCGACACCCTCGCATTTCTGGCCGCCGAAGGTCCGTGTAAGCCACAGGATATGGCCGGCCGCCTGCTGGAACTGCTCGGTGGCCGGTGGGTCACCAGCCAGGGCCAGCGCCTCGACGAGGCCCGGCTCCGTAGCGACCTCTATCGCCTCGAGTGCGTCCTCGTCGGCCTGGATCTGATCAACACCTCCAGCGGGAGCTGGGAAGTGGGCCCCTCGGCCCGCTGGTTGCTGCCACGAGCGACAGCTCTCACCTACCTTTGGTCGAAATCCGCCGACCTGGTGTAGCCCTATTCCGGGGTTTGTCTATTCGGCTGGCTGTTCAAGGTAGACGAGGCGGTCGTCGAGCTCCTCGTGCGCGATGGCTCGGACGGCTGCAGCGATCTTGGGGATCCCGCTGGGTCGACGGGAGAACCGCGAGGACAGAGCGATCAATACTCCTGAGTGATGCCCCCCTGCTGTAAGGCGATCGGCGGCGATACGAGCGAAGTCGGCAACGTTCTCGGTGAGCACGACGTAGCCATCCTCGACCGCCGCAGCCAGAACGTCGGAGTCGGACCGTCCGGCCAACCCTCGCTCGGCCACGGTGGAGGCGTTGATGCCACCCGCCCGCAGTGCATCCGCCAGGGCCGGCGGGTACATCTCATCGATCAGGAGCTTCAAATGTTCGAAGCCGCAGCTGTCTCTTGGCGATGCAAGTCGATGCGCGCACCGATCTCGTCTGGGTAAGCGGCTCGGTAGCGCAAGGCGGCGTCGATCTGTGGCCGGCTCAGCGACGATTCTCCAACCAGCACGGCAATCGGATCCGTCTCGTCCGACAGATCCTCAATCCACATCACGACTTCCCACACGTCCGGCCCGCCAACCAGCCCAGCCCGGCGGCCCGTGGGCCCGTCTCGGAAGGTGATCAGTGGGTGCTCGTCGCGCCGGACCCCTTCGTCGGCGTAACGCCGCAGCCGGTCCGACAGGGTCTCTCCAGCGGCACGGGCCCGGACGCGCAGCCGCTGGGCCAGGCTGTCCTCCAAGCGGACCGACACGTTCTCAGACACGTCAACATTGTAGCACAATGCATACACCCACCGGCCAGAGGTCACCGAGGCTTTCCGCGGGCCTCGCGTCACGTAGCGGCGATAGGCAGCGGTTGCGCCACGGCGTTCGGCGTGCGCGCTGTGGGACACCCCGGCTTTGGACGGCCTGGCTTCGGGTGTTCCGGGATCCGTCGATCGGCGCTGCTCCATCGCGGTCACAGGCATGTCGCGAGGAAGACACAGATGATAATCGGCGTGGCATCGCTGATCGCTTGTCAAGGGACAGCGGGTTCTCCTTGTGGGCGGACAGGAGATCTCTTTGCCGGTGGACAGCAGAGTTCCGTGTGGGCGGACAGCTGTCGGAGTCGATCCCGACATGCACCCGCACGACCTTCGTCACCACGCCGCCACCCTCATGGCCCGGATGCCGGGCATCACCACCAAGGAGCTGATGGCCCGGATCGGCCATTCCTCCCCGCGAGCGGCGCTGATCTACCAGCACGCCACGGCGGAGCGCGACCGCCAGGTAGCGGCTTTCCTCGAGGCGCAGATCGACGCGACGACGCCGGCGAAGCCCCGCCTGGTGGCCCTCCCGGACCCCGAAAAGACAGCCCAAAAAATAAATGAGCCGCGGGATTCTCGCGGGATGGACCACCCGGAGCACGATGGAGCGGAGGACCTAAAAGGGCCGCTGACCTGCGGAAACACTCTGGAGGCGGCGAGCGGAATCGAACCGCTGTACAGGGCTTTGCAGGCCCTTGCCTAAGCCACTCGGCCACGCCGCCCGGCATTGCCGCGGGCCAGCATAGGAGACCGCGATGTGCCGGTTAAGTCCTACGGTCTCGAAAGGCGGTAGCCAGCACCTCGAATCGTCTGGATCAACGGTTCCAAGCCGTTGAAGTTGATCTTCCTCCGGAGGTAGCTGACGTAGACGTCCACGACGTTGCTGCCGGGATCGAACGCGAAGTCCCACACGTGGCTGAGGATCCGCGTCCTGCTGAGCACCTGAGTCGGGTTGCGCATGAACAGCTCGAGCAACGCCCACTCCCGCGGGGCCAGCTCGATCCGGCGCCCCGCGCGCCAAGCCAGCTTGGTGTGCAGGTCGAGCCGGAGGTCGCCGACAACCAGTTCGTGGCTCGCTGGTTGGCCGGAACTGCGAACCGCGGCCCGGATCCGGGCCAGGAGCTCCTCGAAGGAGAACGGCTTGGTCACGTAGTCACTGGCACCCATGTCCAGGCCCCTGACCTTGTCCTCCACGCGTCCACGCGCGGTGAGGATGATCACGGGTGGCCGCGGCTCGCGTGTCCGAACGGCTTTGAGGACCTCGTCGCCTGCACCGTCTGGCAGACCAAGGTCGAGCAGCACGACGTCGAACGGCTCCGGATCATTGGTCAGGCCGGCGATTGCGGTCGTCACATCACCTGCAACAGTCGCTCCGTAGCCCTCTGCCGTCAGTCCTTTCGAGAGAAACGACGCGATCCCGGGATCGTCCTCGACGATGAAGACCCTCATACCTCCCACCGATCCGACACCGCTTCGGTGCGCGGTTGCGCGTGGAGCCGCATGGTCACTGCCGTGCCTCCAAGTGGGGAGTCCTCGATGCTGACTCCGCCGCCGTGTGCTGCGCAGACCGCCCCCACGATCGCCAAGCCGAGCCCGGAACCGTCGGTCCCGTTCCGGCTCCGGGCGAACCTGTCGAGGACGCGGGAACGCTCCTCCGGGGCTATGCCGTGTCCCGCATCGTCGACGCGGAAGCTGATCTGAGCACCGGTCATCCCGGCTCGATCCATCTCCGCGGAGAGCCGGATGGCATCACCGGGTCCGGTGGCGTTCACAGCGTTGTCGATCAGGTTGAGAAGGGCACCCCGCACCTCGGTCTCGTCAAAACTGACAACCGCGTCGGGGATCGGTCCGAGCTCCCACGACCGGGGGGCCAATACGGAGGATGCGCCCAGCAGGTCGCCGAGAAAGGCACGAAGATCGACCTCGCGCACGTCGTAGCGCACCGGCTCACGGGCACGTCCGAGCGTCAGGAGCCGGTCGATCAGGTGAGCCATCCGGTCGAGCTCACCGATGGCGGTGTCGACGGTCTCTGACACCACCCGGTCCTGCCCACCGTTGCGGCCGAGAAGCTCCAGGTGTCCGCGGGCGACGGTCAGAGGAGTACGAAGTTGATGGGAGACGTCGGACAGCAGCTCGTGCTGGGCCTGCACCGCTCCCTCGATACGGTCCAGCATGGAATCGAAACTGCGGGCGAGGTCGCCGACCTCGTCCTTGGTGCCCTGATCACCGAGGCGGTTCGCGATCTGATCCCTGCCGATTCGGTCGGCCGTCTCGGCGATCCCACCGATCCTTCGCAGCAGGCGACGCAGGACCAGATACGCGCTCATCACTCCGGCTACCAGGGCGACGGCACCGACAAGGATGGCCAAGCGGGCAGCCGTGTCCACTGCAGGCTTCAACGCGCTGGTGTCCACCGCCGCGACGAAGACGCCGGCGCTCTGATTCCCGATGCGGATCGGGGCGACCAGCACCTCCATCTGCCTGCCGGCAACTTGCCGAGAATGCATCGCGGTCCGGCTCGGAATCGCACCCGTGAGCGACTGGACGCGGGGATCGGACGCGATCGCCGAGCCTCCCGCGTTCGCTACGGCCCAGTAACCCGGGTCCGCTATCTCAATCAGGTCGCCGTTGGCGACAGCGTGGGATCCCAGGTAGCCGGTCGCGAAGGTTCGCAACGACTGAGAGGCGGGTCTCGCCACGGCAGCTTGCTGGAACGCGGTCAGCTCCGCTTCGAGTTGGCGCACCGCAATCTGCTGTATGCCCACGGTCGTGGTGTGCAGGAGGACGGCCAGAAAGCCCGCGAGCACGGCGGCCAGCACCATCGCGTAGAGCGCAGCCAGCCGAGCCGCGGTACCGAACCGGCTGGTGACCACCCGGGTCCTTCGGATCGCGCTCCATGCGCGCGGTAGCACCCGGTCGCGGTTCCTGCTGGCCGCTGGGAGATTTGTGGCCAGTACGGCTTCCGGTGTTTCCGCGGTCACGGGTTCGCGGCTTCCGGTCTCACCCGTCGGTGTGCGCCGTGGTCGTCGTTGTCAGGTCGCCCCCGTAGCCGCCAACCGTCGTCGACGGGGTGGACGCCCGCGGATCGGACCCGCCCGACACCTGGTCGGTTGCATCGCCCCCGTCGGAGGAGTTGTCGCCGCCCGGGTGTGCCACGGGGTACTGGGCGGGCACGGCGGTCGGGGTGATAGCCGCGTTAGAGCTTTCGGGTGGAGACGGTGCAACCGTGGTCGGCGTGTCGACGATCGTCGTGCTCGTCGGTGCCTGTCCCTGCGGCGACGGTCCGCTGTCCGATCCAACCGCCTGGCCCGGTGCCGGCAGGGTGATCGCGGCGGGCAACGACGAATGGACACGGGCGACCGAAAGGTCCGTGGCGACGGCTATCACTATCACGGCCGCCGCCACCGAGAGCACAGGACCGCCCGGACGCAGGCGAAGGCCTCTCCTGGAGGTGTCGGTGACGTGGTGCGGCCCCCTCACGCGCATCATTCTTGCGTCGGGCTCCCACTGGATGGAGTCAGGGCGTCGTCCGCTACCAGCGTGATTGCCTCCTTCGGGCAACACGCGACGGCCCTTCGGGCCTTTCTCACGAGTCTGGGGTCCGCTATCGGCTCTCTCGATACGTTCGCGTAGCCCCAAGGATCCAGCGAGATGCCCTCCGGGAACACCACGCTGCACATGCCCCAGCCGTCGCAACGCGCCGCGTCGAATGTCAGCTTCCATCCTGATTCGCGCCGTTGACTCACGCGGGTGCACCTCGCGTGACCGGCAGCGGGAACGCCCCCGGGCGGCTCGCGGCCGTGCAGCGGCCGCGGCGGTGGAGTTCCGCCTCGGCGGTGAAGACTGCGAGAGCGCTTTCAGCCATTGCGATGGTGGCGTCGGGCAGGCTGCACAACCCACGGCCCGCCACGGAATGCGCGAGGGAGGCGACCCGGCGCTGAGAACGACGGACGCCTCTTCCCCCTCCTGACACCAGTTCCATCTCCTCGGCGACAAGCGGCAGTCCGTACGAGCACGCCCCGCACTGCCCGGCCCTCTGTGCCGCAAGCCAACCCACCAGCCGCGATGCCTCCGCGAGCCCGCAGCGGCCCGGCCCGAGAACGCCGATGAGCCCGCAGCCGATACCCAGGGACCCGTGGCTTCCCCGCCCTGGTTGCACGAGCGTACGGGATGCGCCGACCCGGTCGACCCAAGCACCTCCGTACCCGCCGACGAGGACCGCCTGCCACCGGTAACCGGGTTCGCACAGCGCGTCGACCAGATCGGGAAGACGAACGGGGTGCACCACCTCGAGGACCATTCCCGGATCGGGCACGTCGCCGGCCAGGGTGACCAGCAGCGAACCCGGTGCTGCGGGCGAACCCGCAGTCCTGAACCACGTGTCGCCGAAGCGCGCGAGCAGGCCCACATGGCAAACGGTCTCGGTGTTGCTGACGACGGTCGGGCGGGCGTCGAGCCCGCATTCGGCCGTCGGTCGCGTCCGCGACGCCGGAGCGGCCCGACCACCTCCGAGCCATGAAACGAGGGCGCTCGACTCCCCAGCGATGTACCGGTCGGGCACGACCGCCACGCCGACGGTCGCGCAGTCGTCGCGCTCTTCGATCGCAGCAGCGACCGAGGTCAGCGCGGGTGAGCCCGCATGGACCGCGATCACCACCCGGGTGGCCCCGCAGGCGGCGGCCACAGTCAGTGCACCGTCGATGACGAGATGGGGGCGCAACCGAAGCAGTAGGCGGTCCTTCGCGCTGGCGGGCTCGCTTTCTGTCCCGTTGACCACCACGACCGCCGGTCCCCTGCCCTTCAGGGCCGCCTCGACCTTGCGCGCCAGCGGAAAATGACCACCCCCGCGGCCGGTGAGACCGGACTGCCGGATCATCTGAAGCAGTTCAGGAGCGCGGGGTGGCCAGCGGCGTGTCTCGCCAAGCCGGCCGAGATGGTCTGCGAGCCCCTCACGGGACTCGGGCCCGGCGAGAAGTCGTGCCCCAGGGTCGCCGACTCCCGCGATCCCGGCGATCGACCGCGGGTCAGGCGAGGTCCGCACGGCGTCCAGAGCCGGCGCAACGGGCGTCATCACCCTGCCTCGACTCCTGCTTTCAGGGGCTTGCGGAGCCCCGCGCTCACCGTGGCCGCCCCGACCAGGATCCCGCTCAGGATGTAGAGCCACCGCAGGCTCGCGGTGTCGGAACCGGCGAGCACGCCGTGCACCCACGCGAGAACGAAGGCCGGGTAGGCCAGGCGATGCAGGACCGCCCATCGCGAGCGGATGGGGCGGCGGCCGGCGAGATAGGCGCTAACAGCGACGATCATCACCAGATACATCGCGATGAGACCGAAGGTGACCGCCCCAGGCCGGTAGGTGGCCCCGTCGGGCACGACAAGAGCCTTCCATCCGACTCCGGCATACCGGTCGGCCAGCAACGACCCGACGTGGGCCGCCAGCAGGCTGACCAGCCCCGGTCCCAGCACCACGTGGAACCGGAGCAGGGTTTCGCGCTGAACAGTGACCAGCGCCCGCACGGGACGGCGGAACAGAAGTCCCACGAGCACGATCGCCGTCAACGCGACGAACGCGCCGATGCCCGTGGCGCGGGCGACGATCCAGGGGAACATACGGTTCGACGTGGTGGGTCCCACGCCGGAACCCAGGGCGTAACCGGCGGCCGTGCACAGGCCCACGAAGGCTGCCGTCCCAATAGCGACGGCAGCCTTGCCGAGCGGCCTGCTCATGCGTCGGTCCAGATGACAAACGGCTCGATAGCTGTGCTCATTCCGGTCACCCCGTCGGCACTGACCCACAGAGCCGCCAGGTCGAGGGCGCTCGCCCGGTCCGCGATCGATTCCCGACCGGAGATGAACAGAGACTTGGCCGCGGTCTCGGCCATGACCGGGTCGGCGTCGACGACCGTCACCGCCGCCAGCCCATCGCCTCCCGGCTCACCGGTGCGCGGGTCGATCAGATGGTGGACCGGTCGCTCTCCCCTCTTCCAGCTCCTCACCCTGATCGAGGACGTGGCGACCGCCTTGTCGGAGACCTCCAGAACTGCCACCGGACGCTCGGAGCCCGACGGCGACTCGACCCCGACACGCCAGCCCTGCGCGTCCATCGGTGCGCCCGCCGCGTAGATATCCCCCCCGGCATCGAGGAGGAAGTCCCCCGCAGCCGGACGGATTCGCGCAGCACCTTTGCGGATCGCCATTCCCTTGCCGATGCCGCCGAGGTCGATCCGGGCGCCTCCCAGGTTGATCAACCGGAGTACAGGAACCGCGCGGGGCTGCCAGCCACGGCCGGGGCCGTGGGCAACCGGATCCGGAGCCGGCGGGCACACCCCGGAACCGGTTTGCTCGGCGAGCAGAAGGTGGAAAGACCTGTCGTAGCCGAGCTCGACCAGCCGGTCGTAGATGCGCGGGTCGAACAATCCTCCCGTGCGCCTGTGCGCGGCCATGGCCTCGACAACGACGGAGTAGAGCGGCTCGGGAACCCGATGCCAGCGCCAGGGATCGCGGTTGGCTCGCATCAAGGCGCTGGTTTCGTCGAAGCGGCTGCAGTGGCGTTCGACGGCCCGGAACTCGTCGAACGCCCGCCCGATCGCCACCTCGATTCTCGGGCCGGCTGCCGAGTCCCCGATCGGCCCCAGGACCTGAGCGGTGACGACCGACGCCATCGCCTTGGTGCTGCGACGAATCTCGCGCCGGCGTCCACTCACGCCCTTCGCGTGGACCTCGCTCGGCGAAAGAGCGGCGGTGCGCCGGTAAAGGTCCAGATCAAGGGACTGCATGCGAGGCGCCCGTCGTGGCGTTGGTCGCAGGAGCCGGCGCCGGGGCCAGCACCGGGAGTGCGGGCAACGGGGCGAGCGGAGCCGCGGAAGCTGAACCGCCCGAGCCCGAGACGGGGGTCCCGCCGGCAGCTGCGGATGCGGACGCGTGCGCTTGCGCAACGATCTGCGCCAGGCGACCCTGGAGGGACTGAAGGGCCGCCTCCTCCGCCTGAAGCTGCTTCTGCACGGCGGACAGCTGGGCGGGATTCGTCGTAGGGGTCGGCCGCGCGACGGCGGTGGCGACGGTCTTGACTCCCGGCTGGCCGGCTACCCACGCGATCAGGCCGCCTGTGCCTGCGAGAGTCGTGGTTCCCACCACCAGCCCGGGGACCACGCGGCGCAGCTTCAGCCCCACGGCTTTCCGGCGGCCCGCAGCGAGCCGGTGCGCTGATGCGGCGTCCAGGGGCTCCTTCCATGTGGAGAAGGTGTCCATCAGGAGTCCCGGCTACCGCCGTCACCACCGGACGTCGGGCTCTGGGGCTGGTTCGCGGCTGCCTGCTGCGCGGCGCGGAACTGCTGCTCCTCCGACGCCAGCTGCTTGGCCTCGGTTTCGAGGTTGGCCTGGTAGGCCGCGAGGGAGTTCCGTTCCTGGGCGATCTCCGAGGATTCGGAGTCCAATTGCTGCTTTTCCGCGGCGAGCTGCGACGGCGACGCGCCGGGCGAATACCCGTTGATCTGCGCCTCGAGAGCGTTGATCGTCTTCTGCAGGTTCTGTGCCTCCGCCGTCAGCTGGGCCAGCGAGTCCTCTCCGCCCGCCGCCGAGGAGCTTGTGGAAGCGCTCAGCGTTGCTGTCGCGGGCCGCGAGCCCGACGGTGCCGAAGCCAGCGCCGTCACCGCTCCGACGGCGCTTCCGCCGGCGGCCAGACACCACAACCATCTCTTCAGGGAACTCACGTCGGCTACCTCCCACGGTTCACTTTCGGACGGCAGGAGTATCGGTGTGTTCCCCTAACTCCTCGATGAAGCTGGGATGAGAGTCCTCTCACAAATGAATGGCAGGTCGTTTTCGGTCGCCCCGCGGTCCCCCCTTTTCGTCCATTGGACTACCGGCCGCGCCTCGCGGGCTACCGTCGGCGGGTCCATGCCCGAGGACCTGAAACCCGTCCCGTTCACCCGCAACGAGCGCGTCACGGCCGCCGTAGCGGCAACTCTGTTCGCAGCAGCGGCGATCGTCACGGCCGCGGGCGCAGGGTCGGTAGCACGGTTCGTCACGGCGGGCTTGGCTCTCGCGGCGCTAGCGGCCGTGATCGGGCAGGCGATCGAGCATGTCGGGGAGCGCCTGGGCGCCGGCGCTACAGGGTTGCTCCAGTCGACGCTGGGGAACCTTCCCGAGTTCTTCGTCTCGCTGTTCGCTCTCGACCACGGCTTGATCGGGGTGGTGCAGGCGGCGCTCGTGGGTTCGGTGCTCGGCAACGCGGTGCTGGTGCTGGGCTGCGCTTTCGTGGCGGGAGGCGCGCGGCACGGGACCCAGAAGTTCGACCCGGAGCAGCCGCGGCTGTACTCGTCGTTGCTCTTGCTGGTCGTCGCCGCGCTGCTGGTACCGACGCTCGCCAGCAAGCTGCATACGCCGGCGGCGGCGCACGCAGGGACTCTCTCGGACATCTGCGCGGTCGTGCTGCTTGCGGTCTACCTGCTCAGCATCCCTTTCTGGTTGCGGAGCACCTCCGGGGATCCCGGTGGCGAACGCGGTACATCTGCAGGAGAGGATCGGGGTTCGTGGCCGATTGGCATGTCGGTCGTGGTCCTTGCGCTCGCGAGCGCCGGCGCGGCGGTTGCCTCCGACTGGTTCGTGGAGCCGCTCAAGGCGGCCACCGCGAGCATGGGGATATCGGAGGCGTTCACGGGACTCGTCATCGTCGCCATCGCATCGAACGCGGTGGAGCACGCTGTCGGCGTGCGGTTCGCGTTGAAGGCCAAGCCGGAGTACGCGATCAGCACCATATTGAGCAGTCCCCTGCAGGTGGCCCTTCTGCTGGTCCCCATCCTCGTGCTGGTGAGCCCCGCGTTGGGCTCGGCCCATCTGACGCTGGTCTTTCCTCCCATGCTGGTGGCGGCGCTCGGCATCTCGGCCCTGGTGGTGGCCGTGGTCGTGTACGACGGGGAGTACACCTGGATCGAAGGTGTCGCGCTGGTGGGCTTGTACGGCATCATCGCGGCGTCGTTCTGGTGGGGATGACCTAAAGGCCGCGATGGGTACGGTGTAGCACCGTGCAACCCCCCGTCTCGCCAGGTGATCCATTCCCCCTCGGGGCTACCTTCGACGGGCTCGGCACCAACTTCTCGGTGTTCTCCGCGGTAGCCGAGTCGGTGGAGCTGTGCCTCTTCGAAGACGGCGACGAGGTCTGCTACGTGCTTCCCGAGATCGACGCCTACTGCTGGCATGGCTATGTCGAGGGAATCGAGCCCGGGGTCCGTTACGGGTTCCGGGTCCAGGGTCCCTACGACCCGAAGCAGGGGCTTCGCTGCAACCCGAACAAGCTGCTGCTCGACCCGTACGCCAAAGCGGTCGACGGAAAGGTGAAATGGGGGCAGCCGGTCTACCCCTACAAACTCGGCGGAGACGATCTGACGATGGACACGACGGACTCCGCGCCCGACATGCCCAAAGCGTTCGTCGTCGACCCCGCCTTCGACTGGGGGTTGGACCGTCACCCGAGGACCAGCTGGCCTGACTCGGTGATCTACGAGACCCACGTGAAGGGCCTCACCCTCACCCACCCCGAGATCCCAGAGCACATCCGCGGCACTTACGCCGCAGTGGCACACCCCGTCATGATCGAGCACTTCGTCAAGCTCGGCGTGACCGCGGTCGAGTTGATGCCGGTTCACCAGTTCGTCAACGACGACCGCCTCGTCGACATGGGCCTCTCCAACTATTGGGGCTACAACTCGATCGCCTATCTCGCCCCGCACAACGCCTACGCGTCGCGCGCCGGCCACCGTGTGGTCACCGAGTTCAAGGCGATGGTCAAAGCCCTGCACGCCGCGGGGATCGAGGTGATCCTCGACGTGGTCTACAACCACACCGCCGAAGGAAACCACCTCGGCCCGATGCTCGCGTTCCGGGGTCTCGACAACGCCAGCTACTACCGCCTCGTCGACGGCGATCCCCGCCATTACAGCGACTCGACCGGCACCGGCAACACGCTCAACGTCCGCAACCCTCACGTCCTGCAGCTGCTGATGGACTCGCTGCGCTACTGGGTCCTGGACATGCACGTAGACGGCTTCCGCTTCGACCTCGCGGCCACGCTTGCCCGCCAGTTCCACGAGGTCGACCGGTTGTCGGCCTTCTTCGATCTCATCCAGCAGGACCCCGTCATCAGTCAGGTGAAGCTGATCGCGGAGCCCTGGGACGTCGGCGACGGCGGCTACCAGGTCGGCAATTTCCCGCCTCTGTGGTCGGAGTGGAACGGCAAGTACCGCGACTCCGTTCGCGATTACTGGCGCCAGAGCGGTGCGAACATCGGCGAGCTAGCGGAGCGCCTGACGGGCAGCTCCGACCTGTACGAGGCGACCGGGCGCCGTCCGTTCGCGAGCATCAACTTCGTCACATGCCACGACGGGTTCACGCTGCGAGACCTCGTCTCATACAACGACAAGCACAACGAGGCCAACGGCGAGGACGGCCGCGACGGCACAGACGACAACCGGTCCTGGAACTGCGGGGAGGAGGGACCCACTGATGACCCGGTGGTCGGGGCCCTGCGCCTCCGACAGTGCCGCAGCTTTCTCGCAACCCTTTTGCTGAGCCAAGGTGTCCCGATGCTTCTCGGCGGCGACGAACTCGGACGGACCCAGCGGGGCAACAACAACGCCTATTGCCAGGACAACGAGATCTCCTGGTACGACTGGTCGAACGTCGACCAGGAGCTGCTCGACTGGACCCGGGCGTTGATAGCCCTTCGCCGCCAGCACCCCGTGTTCCGCCGTCGGCGGTTCTTCCAGGGCCGCCCCGTGCGCGGGCGCCGGCCCGACGACAAGCTCCCCGACATCGGCTGGTTCCGCCCCGATGGACAGGAGATGACCGATCAGGACTGGGAGGTCGGTTACGCCAAGTCCCTCGGCGTCTTCCTCAACGGCGGGGCCATTCCCGATCCGGACCCTCATGGCCGGCCGATCGTCGACGACTCCTTCTTCTTGATCTTCAACTCCTGGGAGAACGAGCTCGACTTCAACCTGCCCGAGGCGCGGTGGGCGGCCCAGTGGGAAGTCGTGCTCGACACCGCCGGCCCACCCCCGAGATCCACAGACCAGCCGCCGGCGCGCAGGCCGGCCGGCGGGGTGGTGCGCGTGACCGGGCACCGTCTCGTGGCGCTGAAAGCAGTCCCTACCCTTACGGACAAAATTTCGCCACCCGGAGTGGCGACGCCTTAGACCCTCGGTACGATCTCGCGTCGAGGGAGGTAACCGAAGTGGCAGAAGAGGTTCCCACTTCATACGCGAGAGCGGTTGGGGAGCGGCTGCGGAATCTTCGGCGGCAGCAGAGGTTGTCGTTGCTCGCGGTGGAGGAGGCGTCGGGACGTGAGTTCAAGGCGTCCGTGCTCGGGGCATACGAGCGCGGTGAACGGATCATCTCGGTCCTCCGGTTGCAGCGCCTCGCCCAACTCTACGGCGTTCCGGTCGACCAGCTCCTCCCCCGTGCTCCCGCCGGCGGAGCGCTCGCGGGCGCCAACGGGTCGGCGGCTCAAAACGGCTCGGGGGCGGCGGACACCCCGCTCACGATCGACCTGGTCCGCCTCGGCGGGCTAGACGCCCCGGAGAAGGACATCCTCCGCCGCTATATCTCCATGATCCAGATTCAGCGCGGCGACTTCAACGGTCGGGTCATCACGATCCGCCTGGAGGATCTCCGCGCGCTCGCCCGGGTTTTCGAGCTCGACGAGCCGGGCATGCGCACGCGCCTTCGGGAGCTGCAACTCCTGGGCTAGCCGTACGATGCTCACGTGAACGACGGGCTCTACTTCCGCCAACTCCTCTCGGGACGTGACTTCGCCGCCGGCGACCAGGTCGCGACCCAGATGGTCAACTTCTCTTACCTGGTCGGCGACCGCGAGAGCGGCGAGGCGCTGCTGGTGGACCCGGCGTATGGGGTGGAGGAACTGCTCGACGCGGCGGCGGCCGACGGGATGCGCGTGACCGGGGTGCTCGTCACGCACCACCACCCAGACCACGTCGGCGGGACGATGATGGGATACACAATCGAGGGTCTGGCGAAGCTGCTCGAAATCCAGGCGGTGCCGGTCCACGCAAACCGCCACGAGGCGGGCCTGGTCGCGAAGGTCACCGGGCTGCAGCTGACCGACGTCATCGCTCACGACAGCGGCGACAAGGTCTGCGCCGGCAAGGTCGAGGTCGAGCTGCTGCACACGCCGGGACACACCCCTGGGAGCCAGTGCTTCCTCGTCGACGGGAGGCTGGTCGCCGGCGACACCCTGTTCCTCGAGGGCTGTGGGCGGACCGACCTGCCCGGAAGCGACGCCGGCGCAATGTACGAGAGCCTTCAGAAGCTGGCTTCACTGCCGCCGTCGACGGTGGTCTACCCGGGCCACCGCTACTCGGTGGCGTCCACCGCGACGATGGAGGCGGTCAAGGAAATGAACATGGTCTTCAAGCCGCCCACCAGGCAGGCGTGGCTGGCCGCTTTCGCCGGCGCCTAGCGGAATAGTTGCGGTAGCAATCATGTTGGACCATCGCGACGCAAGGAGGTCCGCATGCCCGCAGTAACCGTCGAAAACCTACTCTCCCTACCGAAGGTCCCCGCCCCCGCCGGGCACCCGAGGCCGGTCGTGTCCGTCACCACGGCGCCGGCGGGGTTCGAGGGCGAGGGGTTCCCCGTCCGCAGGGCATTCGCCGGCGTGCCGCTGGGCGCGCTCGACCCGTTCGTGCACATGGACCAGATGGGCGAGGTCGACTACGGGCCGGGCGAGCCGAAGGGGACGGCGTGGCACCCCCACCGCGGGTTCGAGACCGTCACCTACATGATCGACGGCATCTTCGAGCATCAGGACTCCACCGGTGGTGGCGGCGTCATCACCAACGGGGACACGCAGTGGATGACCGCCGGATCCGGCATCCTCCACATCGAACGGCCCCCAGAATCCCTCGTCATGAGCGGCGGGCTATTCCACGGCATCCAGCTGTGGGTCAACCTTCCCTCGACGGACAAGTGGGTGGACCCCCGCTACCAGGACATCGGCCGCGACCATGTGACCCTGCTCTCCTCGCAGGACGGCGGGACGCTGGTGCGGGTCATCGCCGGCGGGATCGGCGAGCACGCCGGCCCGGGGGCGACGCACACGCCGATCACGATGGTCCACGCGACCGTCGCCGCCGGCGCCCGGCTGGACCTGCCGTGGGACCCCGCGTCCAACGCGCTCGTGTACGTGCTGGCGGGCAACGGCACCGTCGGGTCGGGCCAGCGACCGATCGAGTCCGGCCAGCTGGCGGTCCTCGGCGCCGGCGGCAGCATCGTCCTGAGCGGCGGGAACCGCCAGGATTCCCGGTCGGAGAGCTTCGAGGTGCTGATCCTGGGGGGCCGCCCGATCGGCGAGCCGGTGGCCCAGTACGGGCCGTTCGTGATGAACACCCGGGAGGAGCTGGTGCAGGCGTTCGAGGACTTCCAGAAGGGCCGCATGGGGGCCATCCCGGCCCAGCGGTCGAGCTGACGCGGCCCATCACTGGGCAGAATCGGAAAAAGAGGGCACACTGGTGCACGTGAACGCCCCAGCTCGCGGAACACGGATGTCGTTGTCGGAGCTGGTTCAACGCAGCGGTGTGCCCGCCAGCACCATCCACCACTACCGGCGGGCTGGGATGATCCCGCCCCCGGTACGCGAGGCGGCGAACCGTTTCGCGTACGACTCGCGCCATCTCGAGGCTCTTCTCCAGATCCGCTCGCACAGCTCGGACCCGGACTGCCGGGAACGGATCGTCGACGCTGCCATTCACGCCTTCCGGACACGCAGCTACAACGAGGTGACCGTCAGCGACATAGCGGAGGCGTCACACCTGGCGAAGGGCAGCGTCTACCGCTATTTCGAGTCGAAAGAGGACTTGCTCACCGCGGCGATCGAGAAGCTCCTGGAGCAGACCGCCGAACGATTCGAAGCGACTGTGCAGTCTCTCGGGGGGGCCGAAGGCCTCACCTCCGACCCCGGGAAGGCGGCGCTGGTGTTCGGCCATCTGCTGGTCGACGTTCTGCCGATCCTCCTGGAGCTGGGAGCGCGGGCGGCCAAGGGGCACGAGCCGAGCGCGGATCTCGCCCGCAAGGTCTTGCGAACCCTCGCCGAGACCGGGGGGCGGCCTTTCGTAAACGACGGAGACCAGGAGAGCGCGATCTCCGCCGGCCTCGGCGTGATCGAGCGAGCTTTCGCCACGGTGCTCTCGTGGGCGGTCGGCCCGGATTGGCCACCCGACAACGGGCTCGCCACCTGAAGAGGTTCGCAGAACCTCTTCAATGGTGCTTGACACCCGGGAGCCTGCCGCGTACAAAGGATGACCACGCGGTCACTCTCTTACACACCCTCTGCTCACGCACCCACTGGCGGCACACCGACCGGAGACCTGACCGCCGGCGCCGGCGCGCCCCCTGACCTACCCGTGACCGGCGAGGTCATGCGCCGGGCGTCGGGCGAGAACTTCAAGGTCGCGTCGAGGCTACTGCCCCGCCGCGTCCGCTCCGAGCTTCTCGGCCTCTACGGGTACGCCCGCCTGGTCGACGAGATCGGCGACTCCTACGACGGTGACCGGATCGCCGCTCTGGACTCGGTGGAGTCGAGCCTCCTCCGGGAGATCGAAAGCCCCGATCCGGCGGCCCACCCCCTCGTCGCCCGCGCGGCGGCCATGGTTCGTGACGGCCGAATCTCGCGCCAGCCCCTCCTGAACCTGATCGAGGCCAACCGGCTGGACCAGACGGTCCACCGCTACGAGACCGCCGAGGAGCTCTACGGGTACTGCGCCCTGTCGGCGAACCCGGTCGGCCGGCTCGTGCTCCAGCTGTTCGGAGTCCTGACGCCCGAGCGCGTGGCCTGGTCCGACTCGATCTGCACAGGGCTGCAGCTCGTAGAGCACTGGCAGGACGTGGCGGAGGACGCCGCCGGCGGGCGGGTGTACCTGCCGGCCGAGGACATGTCCCGCTTCGGCGTCGCCGATGCCGAGCTCGCAGCGTGCGGCCCCGCACGTGCCGACCTGCGCTCTCTCATGGCGTTCGAGGCACGGCGCGCACGCGGCCTGCTCGAAGAGGGCGCTCCCCTGGTCGCCTCTCTTCGGGGAAGGCTCAGGTTCGCCGTGGCGGGATTCGTAGCCGGCGGGCACGCTGCTCTGGACGCGCTCGCTCGGCAGGGTTTCGATCCCCTCGCCGGCGCCCCGCGCCCGTCCCGCCCAGCGGTGCTTCGCCACCTGGGGAACGCGCTGATGCGGCGCCGGGAGCACTCGTGAACGTCCCAGAGGCCTACGCCCGCTGCGAGGCGATCACCGCGGAGCAGGCGCGCAACTTCTCCTACGGCATCCGGCTCCTCCCTCGGGAGAAGCGCCAGGCGATGTCGGCGCTCTACGCGATGGCGCGCCGCATCGACGACGTCGGCGACGGGAACGCGCCCCCCGACCAGAAGCTCAGCGACCTCGCCGCCATCCGCAAGGATCTCGCCCAGATCTCGTCGCGCGACAAGACCGCATCTGCCGACGACCCCGTCCTGGTCGCACTTGCTGACGCGGCGCAGCGCTTCTCCTTGCCGATGAGCGCTCTCGACGAGCTCGTCGATGGCTGCGAGATGGACGTCAACGGCACCACCTACCGCACCTTCGACGACCTCGTGGTTTACTGCCGGCGCGTCGCGGGCACGGTGGGCAGGCTCAGCCTCGGGGTGTACGGCAGCAGCGACACCGAGCGCGCCGTTGCGCTGGCGGACGCATTGGGCGTCGCGCTCCAGATCACCAACATCCTGCGCGACGTGGTCGAGGATCTCGCAGATATGGGCCGCGTGTACCTGCCCGAGCAGGACAGGGAGCGCTTCGGCATCGGGCCGGGACTGGAAGGCCCACGCGACAGGCTCCTCGCTCTGATCCTCTTCGAGGCCGCTCGGGCCGAGCAATGGTACGAAGAGGGCCTTCAGCTACTGCCCCTTCTGGATCGCCGGTCGCGGGCGTGCACTGCAGCGATGGCGGGCATATACCGGCGGCTGCTCACCACGATCCAGCACGACCCCGAAGCGGTGCTGCGCGGCAGGATCTCGCTCGGCGGCGGCCAGAAGGCGCTCATTGCAGCCAGAGCCTTGACGAGGGGCGCCGCGTGAACCGCCCTCGCGTCGTCGTGGCGGGCGGTGGACTCGCCGGCATCACCGCGGCGCTCGAGTGCGCCGACGCCGGCGCGCATGTAACCCTCGTCGAGAAGCGAACCGGGCTGGGCGGCTTGACCCGGTCCTTCCGCCACGGAGACCTGTGGCTCGACAACGGCCAGCACGTGTTCCTGCGTTGCTGCACCGAATACCTGTCGTTGCTGTACCGGATAGGCGCGGCCGATGAAGTCGAGTTGCAGGACCGGCTGGACATACCAGTCGTCTCACCCGCGCGCAACGCCGGCGGGCAACCGGTGATCGGCAACCTGCGCAGATCGGGTTGGCCGGTGCCGCTGCATCTGGCCGGGTCGTTGGTGCGCTACCCGCATCTGGGCATCGCCGACCGGCTGAAGCTCGGCCGCGCGGTACTGGGCCTGTCACGGCTGAGGCTCGACGACCCGGCTCTCGACCTCCACACGTTCGCGTCGTGGTTGAGGGCGCACCACCAGAGCGACGCGGCGATCACAGCGCTCTGGGATCTCATCACCGTTCCTACCGTCAACCTCCCCGCGGCGCAGGCGTCGCTGACGATGGCAGCCAAGGTCTTCAAGACCGGGTTGCTGAGCGAATCCAGCGCCGCCGACATCGGATGGAGCCGGGTGCCTCTCGGGCGACTCCACGGCGAGCGCGCTGCAGCGGCGCTCGAGGGCGCCGGCGTCGAAGTTCGCACCGGCGAGAGGGTGCGCCAGATCCGGACGCGGGTCCGTGGCGGGTTCGAGGTCCTCGGTGACGGCTGGTCGGCAGACGCAGACGGGGTGGTCGTCGCGGTGCCCCACGACGAGGTGGGCGCCCTTCTCCCGCAGGGATCCGTCCGCGCCCAAGAGAGGCTCGGCGATCTCGGCACATCGGCGGTGGTCGACGTTCACCTGGTACTCGACCGGCGCGTAACCGAGTGGCCGGTCATGTCCGCTGTCGGATCGACGGTGCAGTGGGTGTTCGACCGGACATCGTCGTCGGGCCTCACCAGCGGGCAACTGCTCGCTGTCTCGCTTTCCGCGGCGGACGCCCTCCTCCCCCGGCGACCCGAGGACATCGCGTCGGAAGTTCAAGCGGAGCTCGCGCGACTGCTGCCGTCTTTTTCCCGGGCACGGGTTGTCGACTCGGTCGTCACGAAAGAGCGCCACGCGACGTTCAAGGCGGTGCCCGGCACGGCCGCTCTCCGGCCTCCCGCGGCAACCAGCCTGCCAGGCCTCGCCGTGGCAGGGGCGTGGACCGACACGGGATGGCCGGCGACCATGGAGGGGGCGGTGCGAAGCGGCACCGCGGCAGCGCGCGCGTGTCTCGCCGGCGCAGGGCGTGCCCTCAGAGATCGATCACTTGCAGGAGCTGGGCACGAAGAGGAGGTTGCGTGACCACCCCCACCATTGGTGTTCCCGAGGTGCTGGAACGAACCCGAGAGGCGATCACCCCCGCGATGGTCACCGCCATCGACAGGCTGGCGCCGGAGATCCGCCAGTTCGCCGCCTACCACATGGGATGGATCGACGCGGACGGCAAGGCCGTCGCGTCGCCCGGAGGCAAGGGAATCCGGCCGACCCTCGCGATGCTCGGCGCCGCCGCCGCATGGGCAGACCCGTCAGTAGGAGTGCCCGGTGGCGTGGCCGTCGAGTTGGTGCACAACTTCTCGCTGATCCATGACGACATCATCGACGCCGACGTCGAGCGGCACCACCGCCCGACGGTGTGGTCCGTCTTCGGGGTCGGCCCCGCGATCGTCGCCGGCGACGCGCTGCAGATCCTCGCCCACCAGGTCCTCATGGAGAGCTCTCCCGATCACGGGCCACGCGCGTCCAGTGCTCTCGCAGACGCGACGGCCGCGATGATCGCGGGCCAGGCCGACGACATCGCTTTCGAGAAGCGCCGCGACGTGACCGTCGAGCAGTGCACGGCGATGTCCGCGGCCAAGACAGGCGCTCTCCTCGGTTGCGCCGCGTCCATCGGTGCGATCCTCGCAGGTGCCCCGCAGGCGACGATCGGGGCGCTGCGCGATTACGGGAAGCACCTCGGCCTGGCGTTCCAGGCCGTCGACGACCTGCTCGGCATCTGGGGGGACCCGAGCCGTACCGGCAAACCTGCCGGTAGCGACCTGAGGCAGAGGAAGAAGTCGATGCCCGTCGTCTCCGCGCTCGCCGCCGGCGGAGCCGAAGCGGACGAGTTGCGCATGCTCATCGTCGGTCCCGCGGACTCCGAGAACCCGCTGCTGCCACTGACCGCGGACGAGATCGACCGCGCACGCTTCCTCGTCGAGAGCTGCGGCGGCCGTGAGTGGACGACCGTGCGTGCCAAGGCGAACCTCGACGCAGCGCTCGGCGCGCTCGAACGGGTGCGGCTTTCTGCTCGGCCGCGTCGCGACCTTGCCGACATCGCTGTGTTCGTGGTGGAGCGCGAGGCGTGACAGAAGCGCGGACGGTAACCGAGGCCGCCTCATCGCTTCGAAGAGCGTGCGACCACCTCCTGTCGTTGCAGAGCACCGACGGGTGGTGGAAGGCGGAGCTCGAGACAAACGTGACGATGGACGCCGAGGACCTTCTGCTACGGCACTACCTCGGCATCTCGGACCACGCGATCACCGAGCCGGCCGCGCGGTGGATCCGTCACAACCAGCGGCCCGACGGCACCTGGGGAACCTTCCACGGCGCACCCGGGGACCTGTCGGCGACGATCGAGGCGTACGTCGCCCTGCGGCTCGCTGGCGACGATCCGTCGGAACCGCCCATGGCCGCGGCCGCCGAATGGATCAGGTCCAACGGCGGTGTGGAACGAAGCAGGGTGTTCACGCGCATCTGGCTGGCGCTGATGGGTGCCTGGGATTGGGAGGACCTCCCCGTCCTGCCTCCCGAAGTCATGTTCCTGCCTTCGTGGGCGCCGCTCAACGTCTACGACTTCGCCTGCTGGGCACGACAGACCATCGTTGCCTTGACGATCGTCATGGCGCACCGCCCGTCGCGCCCGCTCGGCTTCCCGATCGATGAGCTGTTCAGCGGCGGGCCGCGCCGTCTCGAGTCGAGCGGCCTCAGGGACCTCGCGAGCACGGGGGGACGCTTCCTCGCCCTGGACCGTCTGCTGCACCGCTACGAGAGGCTGCCCCGCTGGTTCCTCCCGCGTACCTTGCTGCGCAAGGCTGCCCTCACCAAGGCCGAGCAGTGGGTCGTCCGCCGCCAGGAGGCGGACGGCCTGTGGGGAGGGATCCAGCCACCCGTCGTCTACTCGGTCATCGCCCTGCAGCTCCAGGGCTACAGCCTCGACCACCCCATCATCAAGGCGGCTCTCGACGGCCTGGAAGGCTTCGTGGTCCACGACGACAAAGGCCGGCGTGTCGAAGCGTGCCAGTCACCTGTGTGGGACACGGCCCTCGCGGTGGTAGCGCTGTCCGACGCGGGTGTGGACCCCGGTGAACCCGCGATCAAGTCGGCAGTCGAGTGGCTCGTCCGCGAAGAGGTGCCCATCCGCGGCGACTGGGCGGTCAGGCGCCCCTCGCTCGGCGCCGGCGGTTGGGCGTTCGAGTTCGCCAACGACAACTACCCCGACATCGACGACACCGCCGAGGTGATAATCGCCCTGCGCAAGGCGGGGGTCGCCGCTGGGCGCGACTGCGAAGCGGCGTGCGAGCGCGGCGTCGCTTGGACTCTCGGCATGCAGAGCCGGGACGGGGGTTGGGGCGCCTTCGACGCCGACAACGACAGCCCCCTCGTCGCCGCACTCCCCTTCTGCGACTTCGGCGAGGTCACCGACCCGCCGTCTGCCGACGTGACCGCGCACGTCCTCGAGATGCTCGCGACCGAACCGGGAGTTCCGCCGGCGGTCCTCCAGTCCGCCACCCAGTGGCTCTGGAACGCCCAGGAGCCCGACGGGTCATGGTTCGGCCGCTGGGGCGTCAACTACGTGTACGGGACCGGAGCCGCCGTTCCCGCGCTGGTAGCAGCCGGCGCACGGCCGGAAGACCCGCGCATCCGGCGAGCGGTCGCGTGGCTCGAAGCCCACCAAAACGGCGACGGCGGCTGGGGAGAAGACCTCCGCTCCTATGTCGACCAGTCGTGGCGGGGCCGCGGCGAGTCCACCGCTTCCCAGACCGCCTGGGCGCTCCTCGCCCTGCTCGCAGCAGGCGAGCACGACTCAGACGCGACCCGGCGCGGCGTCGACTGGCTCGTCCGCAACCAGACCGAAGCCGGGACATGGGACGAGCCGTGGTTCACGGGGACCGGCTTCCCTTGGGACTTCTCGATCAACTACCACCTGTACCGGCTGGTCTGGCCGGTCATGGCCCTGGGCAGGTACGTGCGCGGAGCCGGCACGCCATGAGCGCCGTCCCCGAGACCGCAGGCCCTGCCGGCGCCGGGCTGCTCGTGCTCTGCCCGCTCCGACTCGAGGCCCGCGCCGTGTCGTCCGCCTCCGTCGGGGCAACCGTCGTCAGGACGGGCGCGGGGATGTCCAAGGCGGCAGCTGCGGCGGACCGGGCGCTTGCCGGCCGGGCTCCTGGCCCGGTGGCCGTCGCCGGCGTCGCCGGAGCACTGGTCGACGGGTTGGAACCCGGCACCCTGGTCGTCGCCGACCGGGTCGTCGACGCGGCGGACGGCGCGCTCGTCGCCGAGCTCCCGTCGGCCGCATTGATCGCCGCCGCCCTCCGCCGGCGCGGTCTGCCTGTCGTTGTGGGGACAGTGGCCTCGTCCGAACGCCTGGTGCGCGGCTCCAAGGCCCGCGCCGGGCTGGCCGCTCTCGGGGCCGTGGCGGTCGACATGGAGACCGCTGCGGTGCTGCGCCGCCGGTGGGACCGGCCGGTAGCGGTGATCCGGGCGATCGCCGACACGCCCGGCCGGGAGCTCGGGTCCCCGTCGACGATCTCGTGCGGGCGGCGGGCGCTCGGCGCGCTCAAGGCCGCGGCACCCGTACTCGAGGAGTGGGCGGCCGTGACGGGGGCGAGGACGGTTGTGCTGGCGGGGCCCAGGTCGTTTTGCGCCGGCGTGGAGCGCGCCATCGAGACGGTGAGCAGGGCGCTCGAGCGGTTCGGGGCGCCGGTGTACGTTCGCCGACAGATAGTGCACAACCGCCATGTGGTGGAGGAGCTCGAGGAGCGCGGGGCGGTGTTCGTGCACGAGCTCGACGAGGTTCCCGACGGCGCGACGGTCGTGTACTCCGCGCACGGGGTGTCCCCCGCCGTGCGCTCCGCCGCCGCCGAACGCCAGCTCGAGGTCATAGACGCGACCTGCCCGCTCGTGGCCAAGGTCCACCACGAGGTCCACCGGTTCGCCAACCGCGGCTACCAGGTCGTGCTCATCGGCCACGCCGGGCACGACGAGACGGAGGGCACTCTCGGTGAGCATCCCGACGTGACACTGATCGAGAACGAAGCCGACGTCGAGACGATCGACGTGCGCGACCCCGAGCGAATCGCTTACATAACCCAGACGACGCTCTCGCCCGGCGACGTCACGACGGTCGTCAGCGCACTCTCGAAGCGTTTCCCTTCGATCGTCGGCCCCAGCGCCGGCGACATCTGCTACGCCACGCAGAACCGCCAGGAGGGCGTGCAGGCGATCGCGGCGGACTGCGACCTGATGATCGTGGTCGGCTCGGCCAATTCGTCCAACACAGCCCGCCTCGTGGAAGTCGCGGAGCGGGCCGGTTGCCGAGCGGTGATGGTCGACGACGAGAGCGGTGTGGACCTCGTTTCGCTGCGCGGCGTGCGCACCGTCGGGGTGAGCGCCGGCGCTTCTGCTCCCCCGATCCTCGTGGACCGGCTAGTAAGGGCCTTGAGCGGTCTGGGGCCGCTGGAAGTCGAGGAGCGAGCGGTTCGCAAAGAGAACGTGAATTTCCCCCTACCCTTGGAGGTCCGCTAAGTGGGAATACCACTTCGTCAGAGCATCAAGATCGGCACCTACCTCGCCCGCCAGAAGCTCGCCGGGCGTGACAAGTTCCCCCTCATCGTGGAGCTGGAGCCGCTGTTCGCCTGCAACCTGGAGTGCAACGGATGCGGGAAGATCCAGTACCCGACGGAGGTGCTCCGCAAGCGGCTGACTGTCGAGCAGGCGGTCGCTGCGATCGAGGAGTGCCGGGCCCCGATGGTGTCGATCGCCGGCGGTGAACCGCTCCTGCACCCAGACATCCACACCATGACCCAGGAGCTGCTCGATCGCGGCCGCTTCGTCTACCTCTGCACGAACGCGCTCCTGCTCGAGCGCAAGCTCGACAGGTTCAAGCCGCATCCCCGTTTCTCGTGGGTGGTTCACGTGGACGGTCTGCGGGAACGCCACGACGACTCGGTCAGCCGCGAGGGAACCTTCGACAAGGCAGTAGCCGCAATTCGCAAGGCGAAGGAACTCGGCTTCAAGGTGAACACCAACACCACCTTCTTCAACACCGACTCCCCGAAGACCGTCCGCGAGATCCTCGACTTCCTCAACGACGAGCTCCAGGTCGACCAGATGATGATCTCACCGGGTTACGCCTACGAGAAGGCGCCCGACCAGGTCCACTTTCTCAGCCCGAGAAGCTCCACGGCCCTGTTCGCCGACGCGTTCGCCGACGGCAGGCGCAAGCACTGGCGCCTCAACCACAGCCCTCTGTTCCTCGACTTCCTCGAAGGCAAGGCCGAGTTCGATTGCACGCCGTGGGGAATCCCGAGCTATTCCGTGTTCGGTTGGCAGCGCCCCTGCTACCTCATGGCGGACGGCTACGCCGAGACATACCAGGAGCTCATCGAGACCACGGACTGGGACCGCTACGGCCGGGGCAAGGATCCTCGCTGCGCCAACTGCATGGCGCACTGCGGTTACGAGCCGAGCGCGGTGCTGGCGACAACCAGGTCGTTGCGACAATCCCTGCGGGCTGCCATAGGCTCATGACCCGATGGGGTTCGATCTTCAAGGAATTCTGAGCGCACGTTCGGGCGAGGGCGCGGCCCTCTGGGGCCGTTACCTGAACCCGGTAGCACCCAAGGTGCTCCACTCGATCGGGTTCGACCGCCAGTGGGAGCGGGCGGGGGGGAGCTACATCCATGACTCCACCGGCGCCCGCTACCTCGACTACCTGTCCGGGTTCGGGGTGTTCGGGGTGGGCCGCTCGAACTACAAGGTCCGCCAGGTGCTCCACGACGCCCTCGACGCGGATCTCGCCGACATGGTGCAGATGGACACCCCCCTGCTTGCAGGCCTGCTCGGGGAGGCTCTCATCGAGCGGGCCCCGTACCTCGACAGGGTGTACTTCTCCAGCAGCGGCACCGAGGCGGTCGAGGCGGCGCTGAAGTTCGCCCGGTACTCGACGGGCCGGCGGCGGGTGATCTACTGCGACCACGCCTTCCACGGTTTGACGTCCGGCTCACTTTCGGTGAACGGAGCCAGGGAGTTCAGGGCCGGGTTCGGGCCGCTCCTGCCCGCGACGATGGTTCCTTTCGGCGACCTCGACGCGCTCCGCCGCGAACTGGCCGCAGGCGATGTCGCCGCCTTCATCGTCGAACCGGTACAGGGAAAGACGGTCCTGGTCGCGCCGCCGGGCTACCTGGCCGAAGCGGCCGCGCTCGTGCACAAGCACGGGGCCCTCCTGATATGCGACGAGGTTCAGACCGGGCTCGGGCGCACCGGCAAGTTCCTGAGCCACGAGTACGACGAAGTCGAGCCGGACATCGTCACCGTCGCCAAGACGCTCTCCGGCGGCTTCGTCCCGGTAGCCGCGACGATGGCGACCAACGCTGTGTTCGAGAAGGTCTACTCCGGGCTGGACCGCATGCTGGTCCACGACTCGACCTACAGCGGCAACACGTTGGCCATGGCCGCCGGCTTGGCGACGCTGGCCATCCTCGACGACGAGGGGCTGATCGCGAACGCCGCGACGGTCGGAGCGGAGATCCAGTCGAAGCTTCGCGAGGCCGCCTCACGATACGAGCTCGTGAGCGACGTTCGCGGCCGGGGACTCATGATCGGCATCGAGTTCGCCCGGCCCGGGTCGTGGCGGCTTCGCCGGCGCTGGGGACCCTTGACCGCCGCCCGGCGGGGCCTGTTCACCCAGATGGTCGTGTGCGCCCTGTTCGAGCAGCACCACATCGTCACCCAGACCGCCGGCGACCACGTCGACGTGCTCAAGATCCTCCCGCCCCTCGTGACCAACTCCGAGGAGGCCGGTTATTTCGTCGAATCGTTCTGCTCGGTGATGGACTCGATCCACGACAGCTCCCGCCCGGTGTGGCACTTCGGATGGGGGCTCACCACCCGGGTCGCCGGGGTTCAGGCCGGACGCAGAGGCAGTCGAGGCGCATCGAGAGGTCGGTCTGCCCTGCGTTCGCCGAAGACGGACTGAGCCCCTGGCTGCCCTCGAAGCGGGTCTCGGCTCCTAGTCCTCGTAGTAGCGCAGCTCGATGGTGTTCCCGTCGGGATCTCGCACGTACAGCGAGGTGCCGTCGCCCCTGGCGCCGAACCTCTTGCCGGGCCCGTCCAGCACATCGAACTTACCGCTCGATTTGATCTGCTCGAAGTCGGTGGGCTCGACGACGAGGCAGAAGTGATTGAGGTTCTCACCCGTCCGTGGCAGCTCGAACAGGTCGATGATCGTGCTCTCGTTGAGCCTGACCGAGGGAAAGGGGGCCTCGCCGTCGCGCCACTCCTCGACCCGCACTCCCTCCAGACCCAATTCGTAGCGGTAGAACGCGAGGCTCTTCTCCGCATCCGCCACATTCACGACTATGTGATCGAGTCCCGTCACCCGCAATGTCATGGACTCATGATCGCGCGACCTGACACGGAGATTGTCATAGCGGCGCGGTCTTGATGGCCCTCAAATCATCCAACGCCGGAGCGAATGTCGACTCGAGCCAACCGCCCGGGTCGTCGCCCACGGCACCGGTCACGAGCGTCGATACGCCAACCCCTGCAAAGGCTTCGGCGCCGCGCACGACCTCTGCCACGCCGGCGCCGGGCGGAAGGTCGCGGTACATGGCAGTCACCTCGATTTCGTTGGGGTCCCGACCGACGGCGTCGCAATGGCGGCGGAGGACATCCACTTTGTGGGCTACTTCTTCGGGCCCGCCGAACAGGTTGCACGAGTCCGCGTACTGTGCGACCAACCGAAGCGTCTTGCGTTCGCCGCTGCCGCCGATGAGGAGCCGCGGTCTGGGGCGGCTCACCGGCTGGGGACTGCAGAGGGTGGCCTCGAGCTGATAGTGACGACCTTCATAGGGCCCGTTGTCGTCGCTCCACATCTGAAGGCAGATCTGGATCGCCTCCTCCAGTCGTTCGAATCGCTCGCGTGTCGATGGAAATGGCACGCCGAGTCCCTTGTGCTCGCGCTCGTACCAGGCGGCCCCAATTCCCAACTCCGCCCTGCCACCCGACAGAACGTCGAGCGTGGTGACGATCTTGGCCAGCAAGCCCGGATGCCGGTAGGTGACGCCCGTGACGAGCAAGCGCAACCGCAGACGCTCGGTGACGCCGGCCAAGAAGCCGAGCGCGGTGTAGCCCTCGAGCATGGGGTCTTCCGCCGGTGCCATCCAGTCCATCTGGAAGTAGTGATCCATGAAGGACATCGTCCGGATGCCGATCGCTTCCGCCCGCTTGGCGAGATCAGAGACGCCGGGGCCGATTCCTGAGGGCCCACCGGCCCAGTCGAATCGGGAGACATGCAGATCTAGTTCCATGGCTCCTGTCTAGCGCCCTTGGCGTGTGCCATTCTCCGTCACGTCCCGACCAGGCCGGCACCTGATCCCGGTTACTGGATGAGTGCCAGAGTCTGCCCTGCGGCAGCAGCTGTGGTGAACATCCTCCCGATCAGGGCCTAGCTTGGCGGGGCATGGCTATCCAGGTCGCGGTCGTCGGCGCGTCCAACGCGACCGACGAACTGACCGGAGCTGCCGAAGTCGTCGGTGCCACGCTGGCGTCCGCCGGCGCGGTGCTCGTCTGCGGCGGTCTCGGCGGTGTCATGGAAGCGGCCTGTCGCGGGGCTAAATCGTCGGGAGGGGTCACGGTCGGCTTCCTGCCGGGACCCGACAAGACCACCGCAAACCGGTGGGTGGACATCTCGGTTCCCACTGCCATGGGCGAAGGCCGGAACATCCTCGTGGTCCGTTCGGCCCAAGCGGTGATCGCGCTCGGCGGCGAGTACGGAACCCTCTCCGAGATCGCGCTGGCTCTGCGGGCCAATATCCCCGTGGTCGGACTCGCCACCTGGAACCTCACGCGAGGTACCGGGGTACCCGACTCCGGGATCGTCTATGTCGACGATCCTGTCGAAGCGGCCACCACAGCGCTCAGACTTGCGTCGATCCGAGGCGCAGACACCTCGCACCGTGCGCAGCCGTTTCGACCCAGTCCCTAGACCTCGAAACCCAGCCCCTGTACCGCGGCCAGGAACTGAGCCGACGCGAGGTGAGCTTCCTTCGACGGCGGCACCTTGGAGCGCTCCGGGTCGTCGATGAAAGACCTCACCGACCTCCGGATGGACTCCGCAGTCGTCATGCAGGCGGTTGCGCCTCCGAGCTCCAACTCGTGCATCAGGTTCTCCCGCCCGTGCCCGGGGACCACGTCGAGCAGCACGATCCCCCGGCCGATCGTTCGCGCCTCCCTGCACGTGTCGCCGGAGCTGGTGACTACCACGTCGCACGCCGACATCAGCTTCGGCACCTCGTCTGTGAAGCCAAACGGGATCACGTGAGGTTGCGAAAAGGCGATCGAGCGGAGACGCTTCTCGAGGGTGGCGTTCGTGCCGGCAACGGCGAGCACCCAGATCCCGTCCTCGGCCAGCGACTTCGCGGCGAGGTCGAGAGGGCCGAGACCCCAGGCGCCGGACATGAGCAGCACGCAGTGGGCGTCGCGCGGGATTCCGAGCGACTCCCGGGCCTCCGTTCGCGGGGGCGCCGTGTAGAAACCTGGTCTGACCGGAGCGGTGATCACCTCGATCCTGGCCTCCGGCCAGTACCGGCGAACGGACTCGCCCGACGCGGGGGAGGTGACGAGGAATAGATCGGTGCTCTCGTGGACCCACATCCGGTGCGCGAACGAATCGGTCATCGCGACGATCGACTTGAACGAGTACCCGTCAGCCTTCAACCGAGCGGCCACCCCGGCGCCGGTTGCGAATACCGGAACCACGAGCTCCGGCCGAACCTCGTCCATCACCTTCCTCAGATGCGGGTGCATCCGCCCGACAGCAACGCGGTCCAGCCAGCGGGCAATCCTCCCGTCGTCGCGCAGCTGGGAGAAGTGGAACGCGTCGTAGAGCGCGTTGACCGACACCAGTCGCCGGAAGACCCAGTTGCCTAGTGCGTCGGCTCCGGACCCGAGCATGTGCATAGCGTCGATGGTCTCGCACTTGACTCCCCTCGCCTGGAGGGCGGCTACACACGCCTCTGCAAGAACGTCGTGACCCTTGCCCAGCGAGCCGGACACGAAGAGGGCCTTGGTCAGCTTCAACTGTTCAGTTTTTCGATTGTGGAACGGACTCCTTCGATGACCTGATCGACCTCCGCACTGGTCATGTCGGAGTGCACGGGCAGGCAGACATGGCGAGCACAGAGATCCTCGGCGACGGGAAGTGGCTCATCCGCAAATCCCTTGAACACGGGTTCCAGGTGGAGGGGTGTCGCGTACACCTCCCCGCTCATCCCGACCGAGAAATCCTCCCGGATCCTCGACTTGAACTCGTCCCGGTCCACGCCCTCATCGAGAACGGCGATGTACTTGTAGTAGTTGCTGTCCGATCCGGGGCTGGGAACGAGGGGGGTTAGCCCGCGACAATCCTTCAGGCCCTCGTCGTAGCGGGACGCGACCGTCCGCCTGACGGAAAGGAAGTCCTGGAGCCGGCTGAGATGAACCATCGCCACGGCGGCTTGGAGCTCGCTCATCCGCCAGGCCGACCCCAACCGGACATGGCCGCCTTCGAGGAAGCTGGCCTTGCCCTGATCGCGGTAGATGCGGGCCTCGTCTCGAAGCGCCTGGTCAGATGTGAGGATCAGTCCGCCTTCAGCGCTCGCCACCACCTTGGTCGGATAGAAGGAGAATGCCGCCGCCCTCGACCAGCTCCCGGCCGCCTTTCCTTCGAGGCGCGATCCGTGTGCGTGGGCAGCGTCTTCGATCAGCGCCACACCGCGTTCCTCGCACAGCCCCCGGATCTTCTCGATCTCAGGGCTGATAGCCCCGCCGATGTGCACGTGCAGCACAGCCGACACGCCTGGTCGCAGCGCGGCTTCCACTGTCGAAGCCGACAAGGCAAGCGTTGCCGGGTCGATGTCAGCGAAACGTGGCCGGCCCCCAGCGTGCAGCACGGCTGCGGCCGTCGCGTAGAAGGTGTTGGCTGGCACCACGACCTCGGAATCCTCGACCCCCACGCAACGAAGGATGATCTCGAGAGCGCTCGTGCCGGAGTTGGTGCCAACCGCATAACCACCGCCGTGCGCCGCAGCGAAGGCATCCTCGAACTGGCTGGTCAATGGTCCGAGGGTGAGGGTGCCACTGGCCAGCGCCGAGTCGACGAGTTCGAGCACCCGCCGGCGGTCGTCGGCGTTGAAGACCACCCGCGCGGGTGGGACGAACGGTCGCGCCGGAGGGAGGGATGGAGCTGTCAAAGGCTCGCGAGCGGCTCGCGGTGCTGGACGGTCTCATGGCTGCCGGATCGGCTCAACCACACGAGTCCGGCGGCCATCACGATGATCGACAGGACGACGAAGGGGCCCCTGGCCCCGCCGAGGTGCAGTGTCTCGCCGAACAGCCCGACGCCGATGCCACAGCTGACGAGGGGCTCGGTCACCGTTATGAGCGGAATGGAGATCTTCGGCTGTCCCGTCTGATAGGCGGTCTGGGTTATGAGCATGGCGGCCAGGCCCGCCGCGCAGAGAGCGTAGGGGATCCACGTCTTGAACATCGTCACGTAGCCGTGGTCAGTGGCGCTCGCCAGCGCCTTGGTCAGCACGGCCATGAAGGCGTCGCCGAGGCCGGCCGCCAGCCCGAGCGCGGCGGCCCGGCGCCGCTTCGGGCCGGTGACGCCGACCCAGATCAGTGTGCCCAGCACGGCGAGCATCGACACCCCGGTCGCGACCCAGTCGATGGCGTCGGCGGAACCCGAGCTGCTGTCGCTGGGGGCAGCGATCACCAGGAAGGCACCGAGACCGGCGACGACGGCGACGACAGCCAGCCAGTCCCTCGGCTCGACCGTCTGCTCGTTCCAGGACGCGGATATGGCGATGGCGAAGATCAGGGAGGTCGTGATCAGCGGTTGGACCACGACGAGCGAGCCGTGGCGCAGAGCCCCGACCTGCACGACGAAGGCGGCGATCTCGGCTGCCACGCCCAGCAGCCAGAGCGGCTGGCAGGCGACGCGCAAGAGCAGACCCGGGCGGGCGGCCAGCTCGTCGGGCACCTGGGACGCAGGTCGTTGCTGGAATGCGACCCCCGTGCCGAACAGCGCCGAAGCCAGAAGCGCGAGGGCGACCGTCATGCTGCCCTCCAGCCTATGGGCTTCGCCAACGGCGCTGGGGTTGGAGAGACGAACCGGACATCGTCGAGAACCAGGAGCCGGCCAGGATGAGAGCGAACCCGATCGCGGTCGCCGCCGAGAACGGCTCTCCGAGCGCCGCCACCCCGAGCAGAACGGCCACGGCCGGGTTGAGGTACGTGATGACTGTCGCCCTCGTGGACCCGATCTCCTTGATGAGCTCGAAGAAGGCCACGAAGGCGAGTGCAGTGCACACCAGACCGAGTACAACCACCGAAGCCACCGCACCGCCGCTCGGGACGCGTTCCGGATGCAGCCACACCGCGACGGGCAGGTACCCCAAGGCGACAAGGGCGAGCGATACAGCGGCCAGGGCCAGGCTGGACAGGTCACGGAAGTACCGCGCGGCGAGATGCGGCCCGATGGCGTAGCCGATGGCGACGAGGATCACCTCCACCACAGACCCTGTGTCGCCGTGCACGTCCAGTCCGAGCAGGACCGCGACACCTGCCAGGCCGATCAGCAGTCCCGCTATTCCGCGAGCGCCGAGGCGGTCGCGGTGGCGGGTCGCGATGCCGAGGAGCACGCCGAAAAGCGGTACCGTCGCCACCAGCAGCCCGGAGAGTGAGCTGGGGAGTCGGCGCTCGGCATCGGACAGGAGCAGCCAGGGGATCGCGAGCTCCGCGACGGTGTACACCAGGAATGGCTTCCAGACTCTCATCAGCGGCCCGAGTTGACCTTGACGGGCCGCCAACGGCAAGAGAACGAGGGCGCCTATGGCCGTTCGGGCCTCGACGACCAGGGGCGGCGACAGGTCGCGAACGGCGATCTTTATCAGCAAATAGGGGATCCCCCATACGACCGACATCAAGGCAAACAACGCAGCACCGCGCCTCGTCACTTGTTTGGGCCTAAAATGCATGATGGCCGTCGGGCACGCAGGGTGTCCCGAGGCGAGGTGATGGAGGACCGAAACTGCCCCAAGGCAAAGAAGACGCGATCGTGCTGGAGGGCACGGTGAGCGAAGCCCTCAAGAACGCCATGTTCAAAGTCGAGCTGGCGAACGGGCACGAGGTGCTTGCTCACAACTCGGGGAAGATGCGGATGAACAGGATCCGTGTCCTGCCCGGCGACAAGGTCCAGGTCGAGATCAGCCCGTACGACCTGACCCGGGGCCGCATCACCTACCGCTACAAGTAGACCCATTCGGGCTGAGGCTAACGAAAGTCCTGGTCACAGCGCTATCCAATAGCTCGACCGGGGCGCCAGTCCTCAGCTAGTCCTCAACGGAATCGTGGGGCATGTGGCGGAAGCACCCGGAATCGGTCCACGTTCCGTCGGCGTAGCGCCGGATGATGCACCCGCAGTCAAGGCCCGTCGTGTCTATGACCTCGACGAGCGTCCCGTCCGCCTCGACGCTGTAGTCCGAGTCCTCGCTCACCGTGCTTGCTCCTCGCTCTCGTCGGTCACCTTCTTGAAAGCCGCCTCGACCGCTCCCCTAGCCCGGTCGTGATCCTCCGGGATCAGGTGGGCGTAGGTCGACAACAGCACCGCCGGAGAATGGCCGAGGTACTCG
>DATLUM010000079.1 GCA_035533095.1 Acidimicrobiales bacterium
GCGCTCCTCTCCGCGTAAGGGAGGGGCCGAGAACAGATCCCGGGGGATCGGCAAACAGGTTCCTCCCGCCGCGCCCGAACGATCGCTCTGCGCTGGTCCGAACCGTTATGCCGCCCTCCGAGAAGCCGCCCCTAACGACGGATCAAGTACTTCGCCCAGCTAACGGTCTCGAGCCAGAATGTGCTGCCCGAATGTGCTGTTGGGCGGCCGGCCCCGTATCGCCCCTGACAGAGAGGTGGAGTCCGCACGCGGCCACATTGTGATCTGCGGGTTCAGATGAAAAAGAGCAGAGCGCAGGTAGCCACAAACAGCAGGGGTGAGGGTCCTTCGAAGGTTCCGGTGACGGTCCGGAGGCGCGGGTCGACATTTGTTTGGTGGCGTTTGCCTTCGAGGTTGATGGGGTTGCCGTCGATCGACCCTCGAAGCTGGGCGGACCCGGTGGCGAAGCTGCAGGTGAGCGAGAAGCCAGCGCCGGCGAAGTAGCCGTTGATACGGAAGGCGTCCTGTGGTGTGGATGCCAAGCCGGCGCGGACCATGGCGGCGATCGTCTCCGCTGCGAACTCACCCTCGATGGTCGCCTGTTCGAAGAGGCCGTCGTCGGAGAGGTGGAACCATCCCCGGAGCTCGCCTTGTTCTCCGGCGTAGACGCCGCGGGCCCAGCCCGGGACGTCGGGGATCCACTGTCCGTTGGGGGCGAGACGCCAGCTGCAACTGAGGTCCGCCCCGGCGAAGGTGCCCCGGCATGTTCCGCCGCTGGCGGGGATGTCGAGGCCCACGTCTACGGGGAGGCCGGCGACGACGCCGGTGAGCCGGCCCCCTGACAAGGCGACGTCGACGACGCCGGAGACCCGATACTGGCCCTGGGACGGCCGGCGAGTGTGCGCCTGTGGTATCGGGGGTTCGCGGCCCCGTGATAGGAAGCGCCGGGCGGGTCGTGGCGCGCCCAGAGGGCCGGCGCCGGGAGCGGGCGAGATCGACGAGATGACCGCCTCGCGTACCGCGGCTGGGGTGACGCCGAGTTGTTCGAGGATTGCGGTGGCGACGCTGTCGTCGGCGCGCAGCACGCCGAGGATGATGTGCTCGGTGCCGATGTAGTTGTGGCCGAGCTGCAGCGCCTCTCGCAGCGACATCTCGAGCGCCTTCTTCGCGACCGGCGTGAACGGCGGCGACCCGTCGTGATGCTCACCGGGCGGGATCTTTTCCTCGAGTTGATTCCGGACCGACTCGATGGTGACCCCGAGCGATGTGAGGGCTCTTGCTGCGATGCCGTCGCCTTCTTTGATCAGGCCGAGGAGGAGGTGTTCGGTGCCGATGAAGTTGTGGCCGAGCAGCCTGGCCTCCTCTTGGGCGAGGACCATCACCCGCCGTCCCCGGTCGGTGAAACGCTCGAACACGCCGACAGCATCGCGCCGCGCTGGGACCGTCGGTGGAGGAGAACTGTCGAACTTTCTCGTCGCGTTTGGGGGGTCTCATCGCGAGAGGTATCCGTGAAGCCGGCCGAGCGCGCCGGCGGAACGGAGCATGAAGATGGAAAAGATTGCGCCCGTCGCGGTGGACCTGCCGCCGGGCCTCATCGTGGTGGTGCTCGGCCCCGCCACCAGGGAGCTCACCAGGATCCTCTGGGACGCCGGGCTTCGCCCCGTGCGCGGGCAGCGCTACGGGACCGTGTGGGCCCAGCCGGAGCGGATGGGGTCGTGATGGAGGCGTTGAAGATGCTGTTCGACCTGGTCACCCTTGCACTGTGGGTGTGGGTGCTGGTCAGGGTGGCCAAGAGACCGGCTGCCAGCTGGGTCCACGGTTGGGCGGGCAAGGTCGGCTCGATGCTGGTCGTCCTCGTCGTCTACACGACCTTCGCCGGCTGGTTCCTCCCGTGGGGGGCGATCATCGTTTGGTGGCGGCGGCTGGTCCGCCGCGGCGACGACTTCGAGCTGCCGATGGCCGACGGCCGGCGGAACCGTTGACTCGGGCATCGGTGCATTCAACGTTCGGGTATACTCGAATGCGAAATGCCGAGGAGGACCGCCGAGGACTTCGAGGCCGTGGGTGTCCAGCGGCTAGTGGACGCTTTGGGAGCGGCCGACATCGCCGTCTCCAGCGTCGCAAGGCGGGAGGGTCCGCTCGACGCGCTCGTGAGCGCGGTCGTCGACGACCGACCGGTCACGTTCGCGGTCGAGGTGAAGGCGTATTGCACGGGGGAGGCCGCGTGGGCGCTCACCAACGGTTGGGCGCTGGACCGGCGGGAGGATGCGGCGGCGCCGGTGGCACCTGTCGTGGTCGCCGAGCGGATCACATCCGGAGCCCGGGGGATCCTCAGCGATGCCGGCTGGTCGTGGCTGGACCTGCGGGGTCGGCTCCATCTGCGAGCTCGGGGTGTCCGCGTCGAGACGGACGTCCCGGCGGTGGCCGGGGATCCCACCGTCGGTCCGCCCGGGCCGGCCATCAGGGGCCGCGGAGGGCTCACCGTCGCGTACTGGCTTTGCGCCCACCCGGGGGAGTCGTTGTCGCCGAACCGGGACAGCGCCACTCTTGGAGTGGCGCCATCGACCATCTCCACAGCGGTCAACCGCCTCTCGCGAGCGTCCCTGGTTGATCACCAAGGTTGCGGTCTGTTCCCAGAACTGTTCTGGGAGCTCGCCGAGGCTTGGAAGGTGCAACGCACATGGGTCGCCACCCGCCCCGAGCCGTCCGCCCACCTGCCGGCCGACCCCTTGGCGCCGATGTGGCGGCGCAGCGGGACCGCTGCTGCGGTCGCCTACGGCGCTCCGGTCGTGTCGGTGCCCGGCGGCCCGGTCGACCTGTACGTTCTCGGCCCGGTCGAGGTTGCGGTCAACGTGGGCCGCTACGGCGCGTCACAAGCCGGGGTCGGAGCGGCGACGCTCGCCGTGGCGCCGACGACATTGGTGGTCCGACGCAGCGAAGGCGAGGATGTCGTCGACGTGGAGGGTTGGCCGGCCGCACCGCTTTTGGCCGTCGCGTTGGACCTGGCTCAAGACCGGTCCCGAGGCCGGGAGATACTCCGATCCTGGGAGCGCGACGGTGACATCTGGAGGGACTGAGCAAGCGTTGCTCGCCGGGCCGGCCATGGTGCCGCTGGTGCGTGCGGTGGCAGCGCTCGGCGAGGCCGGCCTCGGCCGCTACGCCATCGTCGGCGGAGTTGCTGTCGCGGTGCGTCTCGGGCGTGCGCACCGCGCCACCGCCGACGTCGACACCGTCGTCGATGAGTCTTCGCTTCGGGCCCAAGCCGTCGAAGTCGTGCTCGAGCTCCCTCACGCCCAGCCTCACCCCGAGGGCGGCAACAAGGTGCTGTTGGAGGGCACCCAGGTGGAGATCATGCCTGTGCAGTCCCTCTATCCGGGGCAGCTCGAGGACGTCCCGGACGACGACGCGCTCTTCGTCGCGTCGCACAGCTGGGCGCTCGAGACCGCCACCGTTGTCACGGTCACCGCGCTCGAAGACCCGACGGTCGTAGCCTCAGCACCCTTTGCGACGGCGGCCGCGCTGGTGGCGATGAAGCTTCACGCCTTGGGGAGCCGCCGGGGTGATGCCGCCGTCAAGCGGGCGAGCGACGTCTGGGACATCTACCGGATCCTGTTGGACCTCGACGGTGACGGCGCTGTCCGCTCCGCTCTGGCTGGCGGCCCGGAGGAGTTACGCCACCTTGTCCGCGATGCCGCCAGGCGGTTCCTCTCCGACGGCGTCACCCGGAGCCGGTCGTGGCTCGTCGCCGGCGACGAGTCAATGGATTCGGTCACGGCCGACGAGTTGCGCTATGTCGCCGCGCCGCTGATCGCCGCGTTGAGCTGACTGTCGGTCTCTCGCCTCCCGCGAAAAGCGGCTGACGCTCATCATCCGACTGGCTTCACCAGTCGCCGTCTTTCAGCCGCTTGTAGAGCGGCTCGAGCTGCTCGGCGTCGTCGCCGAGGACCTTTCGCGCCTCCGAGCGCGCACGCTCGAGGCCGAACCCGGATCCAGCGGCGGCGGCGACGAAGCGCGAGTCCCAAAGGACGAGCGACTCGGGGAGGGCGAGCATCCCCTTGACGATGGCTGATTCGGCGGACCGGGCGTCCCGCAGTTGGAGCGCGGTGCGGGCGGTGTCCGCCGCGAGGTTCTCGATCTCGGTCTCCATCCTGGCGACATGTCTGCGGATCCCGTCCCACACCCTGTGCTCAAGCGGGCGGCCACGGACGAGACCCAGCGCCTTGAGCCCGAGTTCAACCTTGCCGGCGCCGTCGGCGGCTGCTGCCCGACCGGCCAGCAGGCGGAAGACGGTCCAGTCGACGTCGACATTGGCCGCCCACCGGTAGCCGCTCTCGCCCGCCCGGATCTTGGGGAGCATTCCCTCTGGAAGGCTGCGGCGGAGTATCGAGATCAAAGAGTGGATCGTCTCTGCGGCCTGCGGCTTGTCTACATTGACCGCGCAGAGGTCACGTAGCTGCTCGACCGTCACCGGCGGGTCTTCGATAGCGAGGGCCGCCAGAACCCGGATGACGTCGGGCTTGCCGACGGGGTGTCGAAGTCCGTGCGCCTCGAATCGCCCGAGCACCGACAGGACCAGCGACACTTCCTGTGGTGCTGGATCGGCGACCGCGGTTGCCGCGAACGCGGGCGATTCGTCGGGCGTTGCCTGGGCCGGGGCTTGTCCGACGAGGAGATCGGCAGCGGCGCTTTGGTCTTCGCCAGCGGGTGGGAGCGCCACCGGTTCGTCGACGGAGCGGTAGGGGGCCGCCGGTGGCAGGGCAAGCGTCGTCCCTGCGAGAAGAGCTCTCGGTATTCGTCCAACCGGCAGTACCCGAAGTGTCGTCCGGCGACGCCGCACGACGGGAACCGATGTGAGGCCGAGGATCACGATCAGCGCCAGGAATATGACGACCCAGACGGGAGACGAGCCGCTGGTGTTGCGAGTGCGCGCTGCGGAGCGAGGGCCACTCGCCTTGTTCGTCGAGGTTGACGAAGTGAGGTATCCCGGTGCGGCCGCGGGCGGTACTGGTGGAAGGTCGATCGCGATCGAGGGCGTCTGGTTGAACCTGAGGGTCACGGGGGTGCCGTCGTAGGGGTTGCCCGTGTTGTACTCCTCGGCAGGGATCGTGCCGTCGGCCTTGATCAGAAGGGTGCCGGTAGTGAACGTTGCCGGGACCGGGAAGGCGTAGTAGTCGGGAAACAGCGACCCGGCGGAAGCGGGCTGGCCGATCGACACCGATTCGATCTGGCCGGCCGGGGTCTGTACGAGCACGCTGTTGCCCCCGATCGTCCCGGTGAAGTCGACCAAGTGCCCGGCGGCGTCTCCGGGGATGTTCTGCGTGTCACCGTTGTCCATGTCGACAACGAGCCACGCCTGATCGGGCGCCGGCACCGGCTGCAAGGTGTCGAGGTCCGGCTTGAAATACTCGAGCTCGGCGCTCGTCGGGGCGACCCGGACCGTCACGGGGTCCGCTGCCGAGCCCGTCCCGGTCAACTGTGTCGTGGCGCTCAGGGTTTCAGTCACGAACGGCTTGGTCGGATCGCGGTAGAGCGCGAGCGGTGAAGGATTCGTCCTCGTCCCCCGACGAAGGTCGAAGCCCTGCGTGAAGTTGCCCCGGGTGGCGACGAAGGTCGCCGGAGAACCCTTCGGTATCGCGACCGCCCACACGGGGTTCGAGGCGCCGAAGGGAACCGACAGGCTCACCGTCTGCTGGCCCACCTGCATGGAGAACGTCGGCTGAGTGCTGCTGTCGTAGGCGAGGATCGACGTCTGCGTTGTGTAGGCCTGGTCCACTTCCGTCATGGACACCACGGCCAGCTCGTCGCCGGGCACTGCCTGCACGGGTTGGGACTGGGGACCGGCTCGGTCGGTGAACGCGACGCCGGTGAGGGTGACCTCGAAGCCGTAGCCGGCGAGTCGGCCGTCCCGGGGGACCATCTGCTTCACGCCGGCGTCGGTGAGGCTTGCGGCCTGATCGGTGTTGAGGACCTCAGCGGAGGTGGTCTGGGCGCCGACGGGTAGGGCGGAGGTGAGCGAGGCGCCGGCGACGGCTACCAGGAGTGCGAGACGCCTCCGGCGCCGTCGGTGGTGGGCTGGGCCGGCGGTGCGCCTATGCGCCGTCGGGTTGATGCGGCACGTGCTTCCCGCGGTCTCGCCGCCGGCCACCTGCATCTGTCCTCCCCAGCTCGTCGCTCCCAACAGAATGCCGCAAATCGGGCCGCGGTGCACCGGGGTGACCGGCCCGAGATGGCCGACAAGCGGGCGCGACTGGTGCTTACGTCCTGAGCGCCTCCGCTGCTGCCTTGGCCCATTGGCTGGTCAGGCGGACGCCGAGAGTCGCCGAGACGTCGTCACCCGACTCGGGGCGATGGTCGAGCAGCCGGAGCAGTCCCTCTCTGCTGACGACCTTCTGCGGGTCCCCTCCGGTCTGCTCGGCGGCATCGATGGATATCTGCTTGATCGCGCGCGCTCGACGGCCGAGGTCTCCCGGTGCGGTCAGGACGCAGTCGGCGCACACTCCGAGTCTCCGGGCGGACGGGCCTTTGAGAGCTGCCGCGCACAGAGTGCACGATGCACTGCCCTTCGATGCACCTTCGGTCCGAGAGGGTCTCGCATGCCTCGTGGATCGGACCGCGCTGCGCGAGCGCTCTCTGGCGGGACCCTGCTGCCCCGCCGGTAGACGGTCGAGGAACGGGCTGGGCCTGTTCGTCCAACCTCTGCCATTGGTCGTGGCCCAGGTCAGGTGGAGTTCGCGTCGGGCCCGTGTGACGCCTACATGTAGCAGTCGCTCTTCTTCGGCGCGTTGCGCGGGTGTCTCGGCATAGGTGGACGGGATCGCGCCGTCGGTCACGCCGACCACGAACACCACATCCCATTCCAGACCCTTGGCCCTGTGCAGCGTCGCCAGGGTGACGCCCTCGCTCTTGGGATCAGAGGTCCTTCGAGCAAGTCCGTTGATGTCGGACAGGATCGAGGCGGCGCCCCGCTTCGCAGCGTCTTCGAGACCTTCGACAAGTTCGAGCAGGGCCAGGAGGGACTCCCACCGGCTTCTCGCAGCGCCCAGACCCGCCGGCGGTGCCTGGCGGTCGAACCCGCTGCGGTCGAACATCATTTTCACCAGTTCGAGACCGTTCCGGTCGGGATCGGCTCGTGCTGCCTGAGCGAAGGGCACCAAGACCGACCGGATTTCGTCGCGCTCGAAGAACGGGACGTCGTCGGCGACGACCGTCGCGATCTTCTGCCGTGCCAGCGACGCCTCGAAGCGCAACTGGGTGGCGTTGAACCTGTACAGCACGGCGATCTCCGACGGTGATGTGCCCGCATCGACCGCCTTTCGGATGGCGCCGGCCACCCATGCTGCCTCGGCGAGCTCGTCGTCCAATCGGCGAATCTTCGGAGCGACACCGGACGGTCGGGTCGGTAACAGCGGCTTCACGCCGCGTTCGTGAGCGAGGGCGTTGGCCCAGGCCAGGATCTGGGGGCTGGACCGGTAGTTGCGGGTGAGGTCGAACACCTGGGCCGTCGGGAACCGCTTCGTGAACTGGGTCAGATACGTCGGGTCGGCGCCCTTCCAGGAGTAGATGGCCTGGCGGGGGTCGCCGACCACGCAGACCTCCGCTCGACCCCCAAGGATGGCGTCGAGGAGCCGCTGCTGAGCCGGGTCGGTGTCCTGGTATTCGTCGACGGTTACGTGTGCCCAACGTCCGCGGACGACCTCGGCCACCTGTTCGTCGGTGTCCAAGAGTCGCGCCGCTATGTCCAGCAGGTCTGCGAAGTCGACCCGGCCCGTCCGGGTCTTGGACTGCTCGTAGCGCCGCCAGCACTCGACAACCGCTGGAGGATCGATCGCCGCGCGGCGACCAGCGAACACACACGCCGCCTCGTAGTCCTCCATACCGATCAGCCTGCTCCGCGCCCATCCCACCTCGTCGACCAGGTCGCGAACCGTCCCGCTGTCGGGGTCCCTGCCGGCCGCGGCGCGCAGGGCGTCGCGCCAGATTCGCCACGACTCGCCCTCCGACAAGACGTTCGGGGACGGCTCACGGCGCCCGGTCCGGCGCCAGAACTGGCCCGCGACCCGAAGCCCCGCAGCATGGAAGGTCCGGGCGTCGACCGCCCCCGCTCCCAGATCGTGCAGTCGTCTCGCCAGCTCGAGAGCCGCCTTCTTCGAGTGGGTGATCGCCAAGCAGCGATTTGGGTCGACCGCTCCGGTGAGCACCCCGTGCGCGAGCCGGTAGGTGACGGTCCGGGTCTTGCCGGTCCCGGCCCCGGCGACGATGCAAACCGGGCCAGTCGACGCCAACACCGCGCTGCGTTGCTCTTCGTCCAGGTCGTCCAACAGGTTCGCCATTCAAGGACATGTTGTCCCAACCCGGTGACACGGCGCGGCTGTCATGGTCGGCTCGGTCGGGATCCAGTAAACCCACCTTTCTAGAAGGACCGCGACCAGCGCTCGTGATGTGCCGTTCTGCGCTGGGTTGATTGGTAGCACTGCGGGAATATTGGTCGCGCGTTCTGCTCTCGGTCGTCAGGAGGCCGGTGGTCGAGCCGTGATCGAGCGAGGCCTCCCTCGGGCTTCGCTTGAATAGGTATCTTCGGCTAACAGATTCCGGCTGCTTTGGCGCCGTACTGTGCCTGAGCCAACGTGAACTGTTCTCCGGCGGAGGAGGAGAGCTGCTCAATCAGCCCGCTGCAGGAGAAGGCGGTCGTGCTGAGGTAGTTCTTGGCAGATAGCGCTGCTTGGGCGTTCCAGTCCACGTGAAGACTGTCGACGGCGAAGGTAGCGTCGGCGAGCGAATATCCCTCTCCGGCTTGGGATGACAGTTGTTGAATCAGCCCGAGACGCGAGAACCCTTGGCCCATGCTCAAGTAGGACTGGGCTGATTGGATCGCGTTCTGTTGCGACAGGGTCAGGCTGGGAGTGGTCGTCGGGGGAGCGGTGGCCGGAGGCGCCGTTGTAGGCGGCGTCGTAGCGGGGGGCGCGGTTGCAGGAGGCACGGTGGCAGGCGGTGCCGCGGTACCAGGCGGGTTGGTGGCAGGCACGGGTGCCACGGTCGTCGCCGAAGAGGTCGAGAGGTTCGCGTTCTGCTTCTTGCCGGATCCCGCAGCGGCACCGGCGGCCCCGGCAACAACGAAGAACGCCCCCACCCAGCAGATGATCTGGATTGTCGTCGGCCAAGATCGGAACTTGCGCCAGGGGCCTTTACTCCCAGACGGTTGGCCCGGCGCGGCGGCCGGCGGTGGGGCCTTTGCTGGTCCGCTCGCAGGCGGTCCAGGGGGAGGAGCTGCCTGTGCACCCCAACTCCAGTCGCCGGGTTGAGAGGGCTGTGATGCCGGGGACTGTCGGGGTGCAGTCTCGGGCGGGTACCACTTGCCGTCCGAGGCTTTCCACCATCCCGACCCTTGTGAGAAGTCACTCATCTGTTCGCTCTCCCGTCTCATAGTTGCGCGGGGTTTCGAACATCTCCGTCCGGTGGTGCATAACGAGCCGCCACCCCCAACGCTGCTCCTTCGCGATTGTCTGCTATGCCCCCCAAGCGAGCGTCAACAGATCGTCAAGCGATGAACAAGCCCCAGGCAGTAGTAGGCTGTCCTCTCGGCCCCTGCTTGGAGACGTGGGACAGTTCCGTCGACCTCCCGGCTCCGCCATCGTGGATCTGCCGGCTGATCTCGTTAAGGACGGCGGGATGCTTGGACGGAGCCTGGAGTACCCAACTGACCCACGTTTGCGGATGGGTCAGCATCAACCGCTCGGGATGTGCCCCGTTCTGCGCTCGCGTGAGGGCAAACCCGAGCCGAGTTCTCGAGCTCGCGTTCTGGCGCGCCCTAGCGTTGGTCTGCCGAAGGTCTCGATGGACCATCGACGGTCATCTGTCCGATGCGCCAAGACTCGTGAACCTTCGATTCTTCTGGCGTAGCCTCATGCAGGCTGGCCAGGCAGGGCCACACGCTGGAGGGGGTGGGAATTGTGTCGATCGCCGGTGCGCCGGTCGCCCTAGAGCCCGATCGTGTTCGCTCGCTCCTACGATTCGGCTGGGCGATCGCCGAACTCCGGGGCCGAGCGAACTTTGGCCCATCCGACCCGGGGCGACTGATCTCAGAAATGGGAGGGCGTGCAGGCCACAGCCTGCCGCTCGCCGAGGAGCGCTCCTGGCGAGAGCTCTTATTCGAGACCCACAAGGTGGTCTGCACCCTCGCAGAAACCCTTGTCCTGGAGCTAGATGGCTCCAAGATGGAGGACTCCCAAGGCCGCGTACCTTCGGGGCCAACCCTGGCCAGCAAAAGGGTCGTCGACTTGTGTAATGACGTGTATGACGGGAAGGGGAAGAGGCAGTCCGATGCCGAGTGGAACGCCTTCGCCGAGGCGTTGTACATGTGGGACGCGGACATCCAAGACAAGCTGGCATGCTCCACATTTGGGGAGGGATCCGCATACCAGTTGGGTCGCGCGCTTGCCGAATCCACCTGGTCGCTCGATCCCACTAGCAACCCAGCGAGCAACATCGGGTGGCTGTACCTCCTCGGTACGAACCGATGCCTGGCCATTACCCGCCTGATCGATCGCCTGACTCCTGTGTTTGGCACACTTACCGCGCAGGCGGTGAAGTCCTCGATAACAAACTGGCGCGACGTCGCCCGGAACCCCGAGTGGCGCGACGGCGAGGTGGGAGCTCAGTACCTCCGAGCGCAGGCCATCGCGTGGAGAGACTTGTTAGTCGGAGGGACCGACCCAACGCTCCTCGTCAGGCCCACGTCAGCCGTCAAACAAGCCACCGTCGTTTGGTCGGCACTCAGATCACTTTGGCCTCAACTCGTCGCTGCCGT
>DATLUM010000080.1 GCA_035533095.1 Acidimicrobiales bacterium
AGCGGCCCGTAGCAGGCGGGCGCAGTGGCCTCGGGTGGGAACGTCCCGGTCGTCTCGGCCCCGCAGTGACAGCGCCGACGCTCGGCCTGGTGCTCGGTGCAGAACAGCGCGACCGGCGGAGAGGTTGTCCCGCTGAGGGTGGAACTTTGAGGTAGCGGTCCCCCGCCTGAGACCTGCCGAGTGGTAGGTGTCGGGCGTTCCGAAAGAACTCCGACAGGAAGGGGACCGCTGTGACCAACAACTATCAGACCAAGACACGCCGCGCGCGCAAGGGTGGGCGGACAACGCCGAAGAAGGCCAGGATCACGCCCGAGCAGGCCGCCCATGAGCGGGCCGTGCCGCTGCCCGACACCGTGACGATCGCGATCGCCGACCTCGCCGGCGAGCTCGAGGAGGGACTGCTCGCCTTCGCCGTGGGCACCGGGCTCAAGGTGCTCGACACCATCCTCGAGCACGAGGCGACGGCCCTCGCCGGGCCCAAGGGTCGCCACGACCCCGAGCGGACCGCCAAGCGCCACGGGCCCGACACCGGGCTGGTGACTCTCGGCGGCCGCCAGGTGGCCATCACCCGGCCCCGGCTGCGCAGCGTCGATGGCACGAGCGAGGTGACCCTGCCCACCTACGAGCTGGCGTCGTCCACCGAGCTGCTCGGTCGCCTGGCCATGGAGAAGATGCTGGCCAAGGTCTCGACCCGCCGCTACGCGAGCGCCGGCCTCGAGCCGGTGGGCGAGGCAGTCGAGGCGACCAGCCGCTCGACGTCGAAGTCGGCGGTCGCCCGACGCTTCAAGGATGCGACCGAGACGGGCCTCGACGAGCTCATGGCGGCCGGCCTCTCGGAGCTCGACCTGGTGGTCCTCATGGTCGACGGGGTGAATTTCGCCGACCACTGCTGCATTGTCGCCCTGGGCATCGACGCCGACGGCGTCAAGCACCCGCTCGGGGTCGTGGAGGGCGACACCGAGAACGCCACGGTGGTGAAGCGTCTCATCGTGAGCATGCGCGACCGCGGCCTCGACGTGACGAAGCCCATCTTGTGCGTGCTCGACGGCTCGGGAGCGCTCTCAAGTGCGGTGAAGGCGGTCTTCGACCACCCGGTGATCGCCCGGTGCCAGATCCACAAGTTGCGCAACTTGAAGCGCCACCTGCCCGAGAAGGTCTACAACGTCGTCGACAAGCGCATGCGCGCCGCCTACAAGAACGCCGACCCCCTCGCCGGCCAGGGCGACCTCGAGGCGCTCGCCAGTGAGCTCGAGCACCAGCACCCCGGCGCAGCGGCGTCGCTGCGCGAGGGGCTCGCCGAGACCTTCACCGTGGCCCGCCTCGGCGTCCCGCCGGCGCTCATGCGCACGCTGCACTCCACGAACCCGATCGAGTCAATGATCGACATCTGCCGCGACCATTCGGCCAACGTCAAGCGCTGGAACGGCGGGCAGATGGCGCTGCGCTGGTGCGCAGCGGGGATGATCGAGGCGAAGAAGCAGTTTCGCCGGGTGAGCGGCCACCGCCAGTTGAAGGCGCTGCGCGTCGCGCTCGACAAGCACGCCGGCGTCGGTGTTACACCCCCCAATTACGATGCCGAGAAGGAGGTGGCCGCATAGCCCACACGCTCGGGGCCGCTACCCGAAATTCCACACGGATCGGGACATCCTCCACTGACCGCGCGAGGGCTGATAGACCGTCGATGTGGTCACACCGCGGCTCTCACTTCAAGAACAGTTGCGTGAGGCCGTAGCGACGATCGAGCGTTTGCAAACGGAGAACGACGCGTTACGCGCCGAGAACGAGTCGCTCGCAGATCGGGTGACGGCATTGGAGTCCGAGCTACGCGCCGACTCCACCACGACGTCGAAGCCGCCCTCGCAGGACCGCATCGAGCCCCGGCAAAAGCGCGCCGAGCGCCGGGCCGCGGCCAGAGCGAAGCAGGCGCAGGGAAAGAAGCGGGCGCAGGGCAAGCAGCCGGGAGCCCCCGGTGCGCATCTGAAGCGCCGTGAGCCCGACAAGACCGTCCCGCACGATCCCGAGTGCTGCAGTGATTGCGGGCGGGACCTCAAAGACGCCGAGGTGACCGGCGAGGTGCGCAGCCAGGTGATCGATCTCCCCCCGGTGCGCCCGGAAGTGACCGACCACATCGCCTACAGACGGCGCTGCGTGTGCGGCACCGAGACGCTCGGCACGCTGCCTCCTGAGGCCAGAGCGCCCGTGTGCTGGGGGCCGGAAGTCCGTGTCATTGCTCTCTACATGCTCGTCCGCCAGCACCTGCCGATCGAGCGCACCGCCGAGCTCTTGGAGGACCTGCTCGGCGCCCCGGTGTCGACGGGGTGGTTGTGCCAGATCCAGCAGGAAGCCGCAGTCCTGCTCGTGCCGTTCCTCGTCGACCTGAAGGGACGCCTGCGCAAGGAGCCGGTCGTGCACGCCGATGAGACCGGCACCCGGGTGCGCACGACCAAGCACTGGATGCACACCCTTGCCACCGGGATGCTGACGCTCGTCGCCGTGCACAGAAGGCGCGGCGTGAAGGCCTTCGAGGCCATCGGCGTGATCCCCGGCTACAAAGGCACCATCGTCCACGACGGCTGGGCGCCCTACGAGGTCTACGACGAGGCCACACATGCGCAGTGCGGAGCGCATGTCTTACGCCACTTGGACGGCGTCGGCGTCGACGAGACGTTTGCGCTGTGGACCAATCAGATGACCGGCATCCTCATGGACGCCAAAGCCGCCTCCGAGGCAGCCGCCGGCGCGGGAGAGGCCGCCGTCAGCGAAGAGATCGCCGCCAAGATCCGGACCCGCTACAACGACACCCTGGACGTCGCCTTCGCCCTGTTGCCCTCGGGCCCGCCACCACCGAGGCGGCACCGTGGTGGGTGGAGCAGCCTCGAGCGCAAGGCCTGGAACCTCGCCACCCGCATGCGGGGCGATGCCGACCAGGTGCTCCGGCTCCTCGACGACACCCGCGTCCCCTTCACCAATAACATCGCCGAGCAGGCGCTCCGAATGGTGAAGCTGCACGACAAAATTTCGGGTTGCTTCTACAGCGTCGAAGGTGCCGAGGCGTTCGCCGCCACCCGCTCCTACCTCCAGACCGCCGACAAGCACGGCGAGAATCTCATCGGGGTCATCCGCCAGTTGTTCTCTTCCGGTCCGTGGCTACCGCCTTACCCCGCCGGGGGGACCTGAGCGTTTACCATTCGTCCTGGTTGGCGGGTTCCGGGAACAGCCCAAGAAGTAGCCGCCGCACGGCGCCGTGCGCGGTCCCCGGGGCCGCCGACGGTGCCGGATAGGGTGCGGACGTGTTCCTGAAGTCGCTCACCCTCAAGGGTTTCAAGTCGTTCGCTGACCCGACGACGGTGCACTTCGAGCCCGGCGTCACGGTGGTCGTGGGGCCGAACGGGAGCGGCAAGTCAAACGTCGTCGACGCCGTCGCCTGGGTGCTCGGCGCCCAGGGGCCGCGCACCGTGCGCTCGCAGAAGATGGAGGACGTCATCTTCGCCGGGTCGGTCGACCGGGCCCCGCTCGGGCGCGCCGAGGTGTCCCTCGTCGTCGACAACACCGGCGGGCGCCTTCCCGGCGGGCTGGCCGAGATCACGATCACGCGCACGCTGTTCCGGTCGGGTGACTCCGAGTACGCCCTGAACGGCCAGGCCTGCCGGCTGCTCGACATCCAGGAGCTGCTGTCGGACTCGGGCGTCGGCCGCCAGCAGCACGTGATCATCGGGCAGGGCCAGCTCGACCACGTACTGAATGCCCGGCCCGAGGACCGCCGGGCGATCATCGAGGAGGCGGCCGGCGTGCTGAAGCAC
>DATLUM010000081.1 GCA_035533095.1 Acidimicrobiales bacterium
GCCGTAGCGGACGTAGTCGTGGGTGCGCCGCTCGGGGGTGCCCGGGAGCATCGGCAGGACGGGCTGGAAGCGGTTCAGCGCCTGGATCTGGGACTTCTCATCGACGGCGAGCACGACAGCACGCTCGGGCGGGTCGAGATAGAGCCCGACGACGTCCTTGACCTTCTCGACAAAGAGCGGGTCGGTCGAGAGCTTGAACGTCTCGCTGCGCCACGGCTGGAGCCCGAAGGCTCCCCAGATCCGGCCGACGCTCGCCGGGGAGATCCCAACCTGCTTGGCAAGAGAGCGGGTCGACCAATGCGTCGCGTCCGCCGGCATCTGCTCCAGCGTCTTTGTCACGACCTCTTCGACCTTGTCGTCGCTGATACTGCGCGGCACACCCGGCCGCGGATCGTCGCTCAGCCCGTCCAGCCGCCCAGCGACAAACCGGCTACGCCACTTCCCGACCGTCGCCCGCGACACCCGCAGGTCGTGGGCGACCTCCAGGTTCGACGCGCCCGTCGCGCACGCCAGCACGATCCGGCAGCGCAGAGCCAATCGCTGCGCGCTCTTGGGTCGCCGCGCCCACCGCTCCAAGGTCGCCCGCTCATCCTCGCTCAACACCAACTCGGCCTTCGCCGGCCCACGCTCCACCACTGCCATCAGAGCCTCCCATCGTCGCTGACGAAAGGCCCCAACGTCGAGCAAACACAGAAAATCCCCGACTGTCTATAAACCTCTGAGGCAGTACACTAGAAGACTCCTGAAAAAGTTGTGTCTCTGTCCGGTGGGTTCGTGACAATTTTGGGATGTTGACGACTCGGTCTGGCCAAATGGGGTTGTTTGATGCGTTGGTAGTGATGGGGCCGCTTCCGGAGGGCTCGTTTTATGCGTTGTTGGCTGAGCACGGCGACCGGATCGTCTCTGATTCGGATTTCGTGGAGTGCTATTCGGCGCGGGTGGGGCGCCCGTCGATCCCGCCGTCTTTGTTGGCGAGGGTGTTGCTGTTGCAGCACCGCACCGGGGTGAGCGATGAGCAGGCGATGGAGTGTGTCGGCTGGGATCTGCGTTGGAAGGCGGCGCTTGGGTTGCCGGTGGATCATCGGGGTTGGCATCCGACGTCGTTGACGAAGTTCCGGGCGAGGTTGTTGCTGCACCGTAAGGAGGGGTTGGCGCTCGAGAACACGCTGCGGCTCGCCGCCGAGTTGGGGATGCTCGATGGGACGGCGGAGCAGATCATCGATTCGACGCCGATGCTCGGGGCGGTCGCGACGCAGGACACAGTCAGGCTCGTCCGTCATGGAGTGCGAAAGCTGATCGACGCCGTCAGCGTCTTCGATGAGGAGGCGGGCAAGGGCTTGGGTGAGGGGCTTGAGTTCGACTACCAGCGGCCGGGTGAGAAGCCGGATTGTCGGTGGCGTGAGAAGGCAGCGCGGGAGCGGATGCTGACCCGGGTCGCCCAGGACGCCGAACGCGCACTCACCGCCGTCGAGCAAACAAAGGGGCTGCTCGCGGATGAGGGAGTCAAGGCGGCGCACGAGTTGTTGCGGGAGCTGATCGGGCAGGACTTCGATATCGATCAGGGCGGGGTGCCGCGCCTGCATCGCGGCACCCGAAGCGACCGGATCATCTCGACCGTTGACCCCGAGATGCGCCACGGCCGCAAAAGCGTCCGGCAGCGCTTTGACGGCTACAAGCTCTCAGCCGCCGCCAGCAACAGCAGCGAGCCGCTGATAACCGCGGTACACGTGTGCCCAGGTGGTGAGCACGACGGGCCGCAAGCAAAACATCTGGTTGATGCGCAGACAGCTGAGCGGCGGCCGGCCCGGTTGCTCGGAGACACCGCCTACGGCAACGGGCCCGTCCGCGCTGAGCTGGCCGAACGAGGGGTCAACATGCTCGCGCCCGTCCCGGAAGGCAAGGTCGTCGAGGGTCGCTTCGGGAAACGCGAGTTCCGGATCGATCTCGACGCCGGAACGGTGACCTGCCCAGCAGGCCAAACCGCCGCTATCAATGTCTCTGCGAGCGGCGCTCGCCGCGCGAGTTTCTCCCAGCTGACCTGTGGCGCATGCCCGCTCAAGGACAGTTGCTGCCCAAGCCAGGCCCGACGCCAGATCAAAGTGAGCGAACACGAGAACCTCACCCTCGCCGCACGCCAAGCACTCGCCGACCCCGCCACCGCCGAGCGTCTCCGGCGGCAACGCCCACGCATCGAACGGCTACTCGGACTGCTCGCCCACCGCTACGGCGCCCGCAAAAGCCGCTACATCGGAACCAAGAAAGCCCAGCTACAAGCGGCATGGGCAGCCGCACTCGTCAATCTCAACCCGATCGGACGCCGCCTCGCCGCCCAGAACGCCTAAGACCCCGACAGGGCCCTCACCCCCGCGGCCCCACCACCGCCACGAACCCAAAACCGGGTCACCAGCACCCCGAACACCACACCCACGACCCGAAATCTCCCCCACACCGGAAACCGACTTCTTCAGGGACCTTCTAGCGGGTACCGCCGGGAGCCACGACTTCGCCAGAACCTGTCGTCAGCCCACTCGCGCGATTAGCTCGGTTGCCCGAAGCCAGTCCGATACGGCGACTGCAACAGCAGCGCTGCTTCCCAGCGAGTGGGTGCCCGGGATGCGGGCGACGGTGCGGTTCGAGTTGATCGGCGGCGTCCCGAACGGGTCGTTCTCGCCCTGGACGACCAGCGTCGGGACGTAGACGGCTTCGAGTTCCGGGAGGCGGCTCTTCTCAGGGTGGCCGGGTGGGTGGAGTGGGAACGCGAGGCAGACGACGGCGACCGAGTCGGTCTCGACTGCCGTACGGCACGCGACGCGGGCGCCCGATGAGCGGCCGCCGGTGAGGATCGGGAGGGCGCTGAGCGGGCCCTCGCGTAACTTGAGGACGACCGACGTCCAGGCCGCGTCGAGCTGGCGCGCCGGAGCGGGACTCCGCCGCCCGGCTACCCGGTAGGGCTGCTCTATGAGCGCGACGCTGACCCCCACGGAACGGGCGCCCTCGGCTGCGCCGACGAGATCGGGCGACTCGATTCCGCCGCCGGCCCCGTGGCCGAGCACGAGCCCTGCCACCGGCGACTCCACCAGGCGCAGGTGCGCTCGGGCAAGTCCGTAAGGAGTGTCGAGCTCGAGGATCCAACGAGCCTAGCCTCCAGCTCACGGGACAGGGCGCTCGTCATCGCTCGCGGGCCGGTCGCGCGGCGGACGCGTCCGGCGGGTGAGGATGCGCCGCTCTGGTTTGTGGGGCTCTCGCTCGATCGTCAGACACGAGAGGCTTCACGCGGTGGGCGGGCGTTCGAGTTGACGCGGACTGAGTACGCGCTGCTCGAGCTGTTCATGCGCAACCCGCGCCAGGTGCTGGCGCGGGAGCTGATCATGGAGCGGCCGCACGCACACGCCAACGATCGACTACATCGAACGCAGGATGAAAGACGGCAAGTCTCGCCGCGAAGCGATCCGCTGCCTCAAGCGGTACCTCGCCCGCAACCTCTACTGGCTACTCGAGAACCCGCCACCCGCGACTTGACAAACATAGAAGCATCACCGGGTCCGGGTCTCGACTGTGGGCTCGCCAGGGCGGTGGTCGGCCACGGCGACTGCATCGCGGCAACCGCTCGAGGTATCGGAACCCGAATCGTTTAATCGGTGCTCACTCACGCGTCTTGAGTGATCTTGGAGCTCAGGCGAGGTCGAAGCGGTCGAGGTTCATCACCTTGACCCACGCCGTGACGAAGTCGTGCACGAACTTCTCGCGGGCGTGGTCGCTGGCGTAGACCTCTGCGAGTGCGCGGAGCTCGGAGTTCGAGCCGAACACGAGGTCGACGCGGCTGCCGGTCCACTTGAGCTCGCCTGTCGCGAGATCCCGGCCCTCGAAGGCGTCCTCGGACGTCGCCGTCCAGGTGGTGCCCAGATCGAGCAGGTTCACGAAGAAGTCGTTCGTCAGTGTCTCGGGCGTCGAGGTGAAGACGCCGGGCGGGGACTGCTTGGCGTTCGCGCCCAGGACGCGCAGACCACCCACGAGGACGGTCATCTCGGGGGCACTGAGGGTCAGCAGGTTCGCGCGGTCGAGCAGGAGGTAGTCGGCCGGCAGGCGGTGCCCCGGCCGGAGGTAGTTGCGGAACCCGTCGGCGGTCGGCTCGAGCGCGGCGAACGACTCCACGTCGGTCTGCTCCTGCGACGCATCCGTCCGTCCCGGCGCGAAGGGCACCTCGACGTCGTGGCCGGCGCTGCTGGCGGCCACCTCGACGGCCGCCGATCCGCCGAGCACGATCAGGTCGGCGAGCGAGACCCTCTTGCCTTCGGTCTGGGAGCTGTTGAAGGCGTCCCGGATCTCCTCCAGGGTGCGTAGCACCGTCCCCAGCTGGTCGGGGTCGTTCACCTCCCAGCCGTTCTGGGGCTCGAGGCGGATGCGTGCCCCGTTGGCGCCGCCGCGCTTGTCGCCGCCGCGGAACGTCGATGCCGACGCCCATGCGGTCGAGACTAGCTGGGAGACCGACAGCCCCGAGGAGAGGATCCGGTTCTTGAGCTCGGCGACCTCCTCGGGCCCGACCAGCTCGTGGTCGACCGCCGGGAGCGGGTCCTGCCACAGCAGGATCTCGCTCGGGACCTCGGGCCCGAGGTAGCGCGCGGCGGGACCCATGTCGCGGTGGGTCAGCTTGAACCATGCCCGCGCGAAGGCGTCGGCGAGCTCGTCGGGGTGCTCGAGAAACCGCCGCGAGATCGGTTCGTAGACCGGGTCGAACCGGAGCGCGAGGTCCGTTGTCAGCATCGTCGGGAGGCGCTTCCGCGTGGCGTCGTAGGGGTCGGGGATGATCGCCTCGGCGTTCTTCGCCACCCACTGGTGTGCGCCCGCTGGGCTCACGGTGAGCTCCCACTCGTAGCCGAAGAGGATCTCGAGGAAGCTGTTGCTCCACCGTGTCGGCGTCGTGGACCAGGTGACCTCGAGGCCGCTCGTGATCGCGTTCGGCCCCTTTCCGGTGCCGAAGCTGCTCTTCCAGCCGAGGCCCTGCTCCTCGAGCGGGGCGCCCTCGGGCTCGGGCCCGACGTAGGGGAGGGGGTTGGCCGCGCCGTGGGTCTTGCCGAACGTGTGCCCGCCGACGATCAGCGCGACCGTCTCTTCGTCGTTCATCGCCATACGGCGGAACGTCTCGCGGATGTCTGTCGCCGCGGCGAGCGGGTCCGGGGTGCCGTTCGGCCCCTCCGGGTTCACGTAGATGAGGCCCATCTGGACGGCGGCCAGGGGGTTCTCGAGCTGGCGGTCGTCGCCGGTGTAGCGCTCGTCGCCCAGCCAGGCTGTCTCGGGACCCCAGTAGACGCCCTCGTCGGGCTCCCAGACGTCCTCGCGACCGCCGGCGAAGCCGAAGGTCTTGAAACCCATCGACTCCAGCGCCACGTTGCCGGCGAGGATCATCAGATCCGCCCAGGAGAGCTTCTGCCCGTACTTCCTCTTGACCGGCCACAGCAGCCTGCGTGCCTTGTCGAGGTTCGCGTTGTCCGGCCAGCTGTTCAAGGGCGCGAAGCGCTGCTGGCCCGAACCGGCGCCGCCGCGGCCGTCGCTCGTGCGGTACGTGCCGGCGCTGTGCCACGCCATCCGGATGATGAACGGGCCGTAGTGGCCGTGGTCGGCAGGCCACCAGTCCTGCGAGGTGGTCAGCACGTCCTCGATGTCGTGCTTCACCGCCGCCAGGTCGAGACTCGTGAACGCCTCGGCGTAGTCGAACTCCTCGCCGAGAGGGTTCGCCACGGCTGGGTTCTTGGCGAGGATCTTCAGGTTGAGCCGGTTCGGCCACCAGCCGCGATTCCCTTCGCCCTGGGTCGGATGCGGGGCGCGACCGTTCGCGACCGGGCAGCCGCTTCCGTTCTCCTCGTTCATTTCTCCAACGACGGCGTCAGGGATGTCGGACACGCGAATCCTTTCTCTGGATCAGGGGGTGGTCTGGCAGTCGGGGCAGCGCCCCCAGAACGTGATCTCGGCCTCGTCGACGTCGAAGCCGGCGGCCGACGCGGGCGTGAGGCACGGCGCGTTACCGGTCACGCAGTCGACGTCGACGGTCTTGCCGCAGTCGCGGCAGACGAGGTGGTGGTGGTTGTCCCCGACCCGCGTCTCGAACAGGGCGGGACTGCCGGCCGGCGCGATCCGGCGGACGAGACCCGCG
>DATLUM010000082.1 GCA_035533095.1 Acidimicrobiales bacterium
TGGCGGTCCCGGCGCCGGGTTCGATGGGTAGGGCACCCCGGTCGGTAACGGGGGGTTCGGCGGGGTTGTTCTGCTGCACGACCTCCAACGACGGAGCGGGGACCTGACCGTCCGGTCCGGTCTCGGGGACAGAAACGTCGGCGTGCGGCGTCGACACAGGTGCGTGATCGGTACCGGCCTCGTCGAGTGGCGGACGGTCGCCGAGAAGAGGCGCGACGGCGAGGGGCTCACCGGCAGCGGCGGGTACGGCGGTGCTGGCGGGTCCGACGGTGGCGCCGGCTTCGCCCGGCTCGGCGAGCACGGCCGTGATGTCGCCGCGGTCACCCTGGGGCACTGGTGCATCCACCCGGCTCGGCGGGGACGCCTTCAGGTGTACCAGTGGAAGCTGCGGCGGTGTCTGGGACTCGACGAGCGCCCGTGGCGTCGGGGCCGGATCGACCCTGACAACCGGTCCCGTCGCCGTGCGGGCCTCGCTCGGAGTGCTCGTCGACGAGGAGTAGGTCTGGGAGGCCGAAGGGCCGTCATGCCGGATGCGGGTGCCCGTCCCGGTCGCCGCGGCCGGAGGAACTTCCGCACCCGTGCTGACAGATTGGGTACCGGCTCTGGGGGCCTCTGCCGAAGGCTGCGGCGGCGCGCCTGAGGCCTCGCTGTGCGTCGAGCGGATCTCGGGTGCGGCCGGATTGTCTGCGAGCGGCCACGATGTCACGAGCCGCTCCCCATCGGGTGTCTCGCCCATCGCCGGATGCGCCAAAGGCATGCCGGCGCTGTCACCGCCGGCAGCAGGGGCGTCCACCCGCACGACCGGTTCGGGATCCTGCACCGCCACGACAGTGATGGTGCCCTGTGGCGCGAGATCGGAGACTCCGTGGCCGAGCGTTCCGACCTGGAGTTCCGGCCACCGCCACGCGACTAGGTCCTCAGAGAAATTGCGTGATACGACGAACGGAACGGGTGGGAGCAGAGGCTCCGGCAGCGGGACCTGCGCCCAGCCGGGAATCCCGGAGAGGTCCTCCGGGCGAATCAGAGGTCGCTGGTCACTCGCAGGCGTGCGGGACGGCGTGCCCTCGGCAGCGACTGTTGATGAGGCTCGATTGCCTGAGCGACGGCGCGCCAGCAGACCCACGGGAACTCACTCCCCGTTGGAAATGCGCCGGTTGATCTTCGCGATCTCGTCGACGAACCTGCGCCTCGTCGGGTGCTCCATGTCGAGCAGCTCCTCGAAGGACCAGTGGAAGTGGTAGGCGACGTACGCGATCTCCTCGTAAACTCGGTCTGTCGCGTACGTCATGATTCCCCCGGGCGACCACCGGCCAGGTCGACCGTAAATCGCTCGTGACATGACGGGCAGGTCACGGCGGCCCGAGTGCTTCCCTCGGTGTTGATCCGCCTGTAGAGGTCCTGCAGGAACGCCAGGTCGGAGGCGAAGAGGTTCTCGATGACGCTCGCCCGGACGTCGTCCCCTTCGATGGTCCCGAGCCTCGTGATGACCCGCGCCAGCAGGACGACCGTCAGGTAGGCGGGATTCTCCCTGACCCTGTCATCGTGGAGTGGGAGCAGCTCGTCGCGGGCAGTCGCCAGCCGCATCGTCCCCGTCTTGTGGAGGACACCGCTCTGGTCGAGATACCCCCTCGGCAACTCGAAATCGAATTCGGTCCGCAACGCTTCGGGGCGGGCCGGGGTTACACCCAGACCCGCCGCCTCGCTGCGATCGCCGATGGACAGATCAGGCTCCGCTCCGGAAGGCAGGGTCGTCAAGACCCGACGCATCAGGCGCCCTTCTCAAGCCCCTCGTGGACGATCGTCAGCTTCTCGGTGACGATACTGGTGTCACCTGCCTTCAGCGTCGACACCTCGAGGGACTTCGGCCATCCGTTGGTGAACTTGTACTCCTGGGACTTGTCGCCCTTGTAGTCGTAGATCTTGATCACGCCGTGCTTGCGGGCGGCGATCATGTCGCCCTTGAAGACGTGCTCGATCCAGTCGACCCAGCCCTTGTCCCCGGTGATGCCACGGGTGAGGCTGATCTCACCGGACTTCTTCCGACCCGGAAGTCGCTTGTTGATGTACTTGCCGTCGATCGTGTTGTGCTTGAGCTCGATCTCGTCGGCCTCCAACTTGAGGCCGGTGACCTCCTGGATGCCCTTGATCTCGATGCCGTCGATCTCGAGGCCAAACGACCAACCGACTCCGGTGTCGAACAGTTCCGATCCGAAGAATGACATTGCTACCTACCTCCTAATCCTCGGTATCCCTACTCGCTCACCAGGCTGGTTCCGCCCGAGAACTGCGACAGGCGGAATATGACGAACTCGGCCGGCTTGACCGGGGCAACCCCGATCTCGCACAGGACTTGACCTGCATCGATGCCCTCGGACGGGTTGGTCTCGGCGTCGCACTTGACGTAGAACGCTTCCCCGGGGGTGAGGCCGAACAGCGCCCCTTTGCGCCACTCGTTCACGAGGAACGCCGATATTGTGCGGCGGATCTTCGACCACAGCGCGGGGTCGTTGGGTTCGAACACGACCCAGTCGGTGCCGCTGAGGATCGACTCCTCGAGATAGTTGAACAGGCGGCGGACGTTCAGGTAGCGCCATGCCGAGTCGGAGGACAGGGTGCGAGCGCCCCAGACGCGGATGCCGCGGCCCGGGAAGGCGCGGATGCAGTTGATGCCGACCGGGTTGAGTAGGTCGTGCTCGTTCTTGGTGATGTTGACCTCTAGGGTGATCGCCCCACGCACGACTTCGTTCGCCGGCGCCTTGTGGACGCCGCGGGTGTCGTCGTTGCGGCTCCAGATGCCTGCCATGTGGCCGCTCGGTGGGACGTGCTTGTTGGTGCCCGAGGACGGGTCGAACACCTTGACCCAAGGCCAGTAGAGAGCTGCGTACTTGGAGTCGTAGCCGGCCTTGTCGACGCGCCATTCCTTGATCTGCTGGGCGTTGAGCCCCGGAGGCGGGTCGAGGATCGCTACGCGGTCGCCCATCAACTCGCAGTGGGCGATCATGGCGAGCTGGACGGCCTGGACGCCTTCCATGTCGATCATGCGGTTCTGGTAGGCCGACATGAGGTCGGGGACGCAGACCATGGTGACCTCGTCGACCGCCTCCAGACCACCGAAACCCGTGCGGTCAGCTGAGTCTCCGACGTAGTCGTCCGGTGCGAGGCGTGCCGGCGCCGATGCGCCGCCGCCGGACAGGGCGACAGTGCCGCGGGAAACCTTCTCGGCGGCGACGCCGAGGTCCTCGAGACGGATCACCTTGGACTGCGCGTTGACCACGGTGACGACGTTCTGGCGGCCCTTCTTGGTGGTGAGGTTGTCGAAGGTCTCCTCGACCTTTCCGCCCTTCTTGACGACGACCTTGAAGGAGTCCTCGGTTGCTCCCTCCGTGGAGCTGTCGGAGACCTCGACGCTGACCTCGTTGCCCTCGGTGCCCTCGGCGAGGGCCTGGACCCTGAAGGCCCCGACGCTCGGAGCGGCGTCACCGCCGGCGACGGAGGTCAACTCGCCGCGCGCGGCAGGCGAGGAAGCCCCGTTCGCCCCGACCCGCACGACATAAGCAGCTCCCCCACCGTTGAGGAAGTAGCCGTAGACGGAGTGGGCCAGGTAGGAGCCATCCATGAACTCACCGAATGTCTGGGTGAACTGGCTCCAGTTCGTGACGAGCGTCGGCGTGTTGAACGGGCCTGCGGTCGCCAGACCGACGAACGCGGCCACCGCCGTACCAACACCTTCGATTGGACGTGACCCGGCCTCTACCTCCTCTACGTAGACACCGGGCGAAAGATAGGTCGGCATTTGCACCCTCCTGGGACGGACCATCGCAACCTTGCCGCACCGCTGCCGGAGCAAAAAGGGGCGGTAGGGCGGGAGTCAGGGAAGTGAGGGTTGCGCTTTCGGGCAACCGGTCATACGGCTACCAGTGAGAAGTACGGTCCGAACTCGGATGGGACGATGAGCCTCCCGAGTTTGCGGTACTCCCGCTGCACCGCCTTCATCAGGTCCGTCATTGTCACGGCGCGATCGTCTTCGGCGGCCAGGTACGCGGCCGTGATCGTGATGCTCCGTATGTTGCCTCCCGACACTTCGAACGAGCGGGCGCAGAATTCGAGGTCGATGTCGCCCGCACGGGGTACCCCGGGGCTCAGGCACTTGTCCCACAGCCTCAGGCGCAGCGCCTCGTCCGGCGAGGGGAAGTCGACCACCATGTCCAGGCGGCGGGCGAACGCCTCGTCCACGTTCGCCCGTAGGTTCGTGGCGAGGATGGCCAGACCGTCGAATGTCTCCATCCTCTGGAGCAGGTAGGCAACCTCGATGTTGGCGTAACGGTCATTGGCGTCGCGGACCTCCGACCTCTTGCCGAAGAGGGCGTCGGCCTCGTCGAAGAGCAGGACGGCGTTTACGCCGTCGGCTTCCACGAAGATCCTTTCGAGGTTCTTCTCCGTCTCACCGACGTACTTGTCCACGACCGTCGCCAGGTTGACCGTGTAGAGGTCGAGGCCGAGGTCACCCGCGACCACCTCGGCCGACATGGTCTTCCCGGTCCCGGAGTCGCCGCCGAACAGCACGGTGATCCCCCGACCCCTGCCGCCTCCGGGGCGCATTCCCCATTCGTCGAGGACCCGGCCCCTCCGCCGGGCGCGCCCGGCCAGCTCGTGCAGCGCCTCCTCGGCTGTGGGCGCGAGGACGAGGTCCTGCCACGAAACTCGGGGCTCTATGCGCCGGGCGAGCTTCTCGAGACCGGCCCCGTTCTGGGCCCGGGCTCCGGCACGCAGATGCCGCGCTTCGATGCCGGAAACCCCGTCGAGGCTCGCCTGCAGCCTTGCCGACGTTACGGCCCGGCGAACCTGCTCCGACGAGAGGATGAACTGGCTTGTGATGTCCGTGCTGTCGATGTCCGCGGCACTTGGGCCGATCGTCGCCCTCCAGTCGCTCGTGCGTTCCGCGACGGAGGCCGGCGGCAGGTCGACAACGAGCGGGACCTCGGAGCTCCAGCCCGGTTCCCAGCCGATCCGCCCGTGCAGCACGACCGGGCTGCGTATGTCGGCGAAGGCCCGGACTGCGCCCGCGCCCCTCTCGAGCAGAGCCTCGACGGGCCCCGCGACCACGCCGGCGTCGATCAGCATCGCTTCCCTGGCGACGAGCCGGGCTAGGGGCTCTACGTCGTCGGGGCGCTGGATCCGCTCGAGATCCATCACCAACGCGCGCATGCCCGCTGCGGCAAGTGCTTCCATTGCCGCGGCGGGAGCGGAGGAGCCCGGCTTTTCGCGCAGGTAGACGAGATGCAACCCCTCACGCAACAGTCCGCCGAGCATCGCGTCGAGCCTGCCGCCCGCGGTCCCGGGCGACGACCTCAGGAGATGGGCCACCTCGCGGTCGGGCCTGCCGTCCCCGAGAAGGTGCGCTGCGACCCGGTCAGGGACCCTGAGCGTCCTCGAGAGAAACGGACGGTCCCCCTCGTCGAGCACGACGAGCGAGCTCGTCATAAGCGGGGCGTCGGCCGTGAGGCGCGCCCGGGATGCGGCCGACCACGGCGACGCGCCGGCGAGCTCGAGGCAGAGCCCTATGGTGGCCCGCCGGCGAGAGACGTCGTCGTTCAGGTAGCCGTAGAGCCGCTCGAAGCGGCTGTCGAGGTCGGGCGCCAGGCACACCAGGAGCAGGTCGAGGTCTATGTGGTCGAGGCCGGCCCGCCGGGCCAGCGAACGGAGCCTGATGTCCGTCCCGACGGCCTCCAGGTCTGCGGCGCGCTCGTCCAGTTGGCGGAGCGCGTCCGAGTCTCCCCAGGTGGGACCCCTCGGTGACACGCTCGACGAGAGAATGTGGTCGACGTGGTCGTCGGAGATGTACAGGCCCCGGAATGGGTCGTCGGGCGAGGGGTCGTCTTTGCGGCGCATCGCTACGAGTTGGCGGACACGTCCTTCGAGTATCTGCAGCCTCGCCAGCAGGTACGCAGCGGACTCACCGACGTGGCCCGGTGACTCGGTGCCCACTGTCTCGGAGAGGGTCCCTTCTGCCGGCCCATCGGCTACGGCGTGCGCCACAGGGACCCGGCCCTGCAGGGTCATGCCAGCGACCGGTCGCCGTCGGGCAGGTGGCGCTCTGGGTCCTCCCCCTCCACGGTGACCTGGGCGAAAGAACGAAGGCGCATCGGCTTCATGACGGCCTGCGCGATCTCGTACAGGGCCGCCGGGACCATCGGGACGGTCACCACCAGGTCGACAGAAGGTTTGAGGTCGCCGCCGAGCGATGACCAGACGTCGGACACCTGGCGGTCCTCGGGGGGTGGGTAAGCGATCTGCAGGCCGACCGGTGTCTCCAACTCGGCGAGGAGCGGGGTCAGGAACGTGGCGGGGGCGATCTCGTACTTCATGAAGCAGGCCAGTACCGACGACAGAAGGCGGTGCTCGTCTTCGGGCCGCTGGGTCCAGGCGGTGATCAGGTAGGCCAGCTTGATGTAGCGGGGAAGGCTCGAGCGGTCGACCACGACGCCTTCTTCGTTGCGCGCCTCGATGAAACCGGTCGCGCGCCGCCTGGTGTCCTCACGGATGTCGTAGAGGTACATGTCGAGCGTCGGGGTGTTCCTCCGCGACGCCCAATCGCGGGTTGGCGCGTCGAAGAGGACCTCCACGTCCGTGCCCTGGACCACTTCGGCCTTCACGAGGGATCGAAGGACTTCGTCGACCTCGTTGATCATCGGGAGAATCCTTGCTCTGAGAACACGCCGCCGGTCCCTCGCCGCGGACATATATCGGGGCAGCAGGCACTGCCCTTAGGGGCAGCGGGTCCGGTTGACTGTTCCGGCGCGCTTCAGATGATCCCGGCGCGTACGGCGTAGGCCACCGCGTGGGATCGGTTGCGCAACTGGAGTCTCGAGGTGATGTCGTGGATCACGTTCTTGACCGTCCGCTCCGAGTAAGCGAGCCGCATCGCGATCTCCGACGTGTCCCAACCGTCGCCCAGCAGCTTCAGGACGTCGACCTCGCGCTGGCTGAAGCCGTTCAGCGACAGACCTCGCGGAGCGAGCACCTGCCGCTGCAACCGGCTCATCTGGTCCAGGAGCCGCCCGAGCAGGTCGGGCGGTACCGAGCCGTCTCCCTGCGCGGCTGTGATGACGGTCTCGGACACCCGCCGCGAAACCGCGTCAGCCCTGGGAAGGATGCCCGAGGCGCCGGCCTCGACGGCAGCGAGGAGTCCCGCGTCGTCGAGGCGGGTGACGACCATCACTACCCGCGACCCATCCCGCTGTATTGCCTTCGCCGTTCGGACCGTCCCCTCGTCCACCTCGTCGGTCACGATCACCGTGACCTGAGCCTTGGAGAAGTCGTTGTCCGGGATCACGAGCAGCTCCGGACGCAATCGCAGCTCACCAGCGATGCCCGTCGCCGACACGGGATCCGTCGCGTATACGGCGACCCTCACCCTCGAGTCGATGCCCTGATTCACCCCTTGCACCCCTTTTCATCCCATCGCAGATCCTTGCTGCAACCGGATTGTGCAACAGGTGGCTCAACGGGCACTCATCATGCGCTCAACGGGAACGTCGGATATGCCGTTCGGGCAGTCTTGCGTGCAACTTCGTGCCGTGCGGAAGGTCCGGGACTTATCCTCGTCGCATGGGCGAGCTCGTGGTCATGGGAGCACAGATGATGTGCGAGTTCGGCGCGGCGCCCATGCCGCTCGCGGTGATACCCGAGGGGGCCATGGTCACGGCCACGACGACTGCGGCCACCATCACGGAGTGCGAGCCCTTCACGAACATCCCGCCGTTCGGGATCTGCAACTCGCCGACCAACCCGGCTGCCGTGGCCGCCAAAGCCGCCGGGGCGACGGCCCCCTGTACGCCGGTGACCGTGCCCTGGATCCCCGGCGCGCCGACAGTGCTGATCAATGGTGTGCCGGCCCTGACGAGCGAGTCCCGCTGCACATGCACACTTGGCATGCCGGAGTGCATCTCGATAGTCCAGCCGGGCCAGTTCATCGTCAGCATCTCGGGCTGACGGCGGCAGGCGCTCCACCCGGCTCAGGCGCCCAGCTCCTCCAGGACCTCGGCGTAGGACCGGCGGGCGCGGCCCGCCTCGGCTGGGTGTCCCGACCGCTCGGCCTCCTCGATGAGAAGGTTCCACAGGTCGTCGCGGTACCGGTCGATGTCGAGGCCACGCCTCGCGGCCTCGGCCGACCCCTGGTGGTCGCCGCTCGCACTCCGCAGCACCGCCAGGCGTTTCGCGGCCTCCACGAGGGTGACCTCCAGCCGGGTCCGACCGGCTACCACCCAGTCTGCCGGGCCGTCCATCGGGAGGAGCGGGCCTCCGTAGGCCGAAAGCGCCGACTGGAGCGCGTCCGCCTCGCCGTCTTCGTCGCCCGCAGCGTGCGCCGAGCGGGCGCGGTCGAGGTGGTGCCCGACCCGCCACACGTCCACGTCGGAGTCCGGAGGCAGGGCCAGCCGGTAGGTGTCCCCGTCCCGGACTAGGAGCGTGGACTCCGACTCCCAAGCGAGGAGACGTCGCACCGCCGACACCGCGACCTGGAGGCGGTGGCGGCCGGCGTCGGGGTCGGCCTCGGGCCAGAGGGCCTCGATGATCTCCTCGCGGTGAACCCTCTCGCCGGCTCGCGACGCCAGCAGGTGGAGCAGGATCCGCTCCATCGGCTTGACGGCGGTCTCATCGATGGGGGTGCCGCCGACGGACAGGGAGAACCGGCCCAGGCAGCGCAGCAGGACTCGCTCGGCGGACCCTTCGTCGCGACCCGGGAAGCCGGTGGGCGGGTCCACGGCGGGTTCGGCGCTGGACCGCTTCGTCCTGCCGCCCGCGCCTGCAAGGGAGGGATCGATACCGGCAAGCTCCGCGTGCCACGCCCAGCAGCCGAGGGACTCGAATTGCGCCCTGGCGGTGTCGATCGCGCCTGTGTCGCCGTCGACGAGCCCGCGGGCGAGCTCGGCCGTCGCAGAGGCGACCGGAGCCTCGAGCGCCGACCCCAGCGCCCGGGCCTGGGTCGCCGCCCGCACGGCACCCTCTGGGTCACCGCAGCGGTGAGCGGCGAGGGCCTGGTAGCCGGCGGCGATCCCCGCATAGACCCCGGCGCCGAGGCGGGTGAACATGTGGTGCGCGTTCTCGAGCGGCCCGGGCGACGGAGTTCCGGAGGCCAGGCCCAGAACCCCGGAGGCGAACGCGACCATCGCCTCTCCCCACTGGTCACCTTCGCGCCGGCACGCCTCGAGCAGCTCAGCGCTCACCTCGTCCGAGCCGCGCTCCGTGGTGGCCAGGGTGATCCCGGCGAGGCGCATTAGCCAGGGGACACCCGCCGTCTCGACCTCCTCCCTTGCCCGATCGATCGCCCGGGTGTCCAGCGGTCTACCGCTCATCAGGCTCGCGCTCACGCCGGCAAGCCTCGCCGCGGCCACCATCCAGGCGGGTGACTCCGGATGAGCCGCCACACCCCCGAGGATCCTGGAGGCCGCCACCGCGTCGCCGTGGATCAACGACGCGAGGCCCTCTGCGAAGCGTCCTCCTGGCCCCGGAAGCGAGGAGGCTCTGCGCCGGACAGCGGAGGGGTCCTTCTGAGTCGCCGCGCGTAGGAGTCTTGACCAGTCGTCGCCCTCCGCAAGCTCCACCTTGTCGGGCGACGCCCAGGCGAGCAGGCGCTTGCGCTCCTCGCTGCAGCGCTCCGCGATGGTGGACGAGGCGGCGACGCTCTCCGCCCGCCTGGCGATCCTCACCGCTTCCGCGACGTCGCCACTGGAGACCGCGCGCCGGGCGCGTGCGAGAAGCAGCATCGGGTCCGCCTCGATGACGGTCGGGGGCAACGCCTCCAGCCACGCGTCGCCGATCGATGTCGCAGGGCCGGTCGAGTGGCCGAGAACACGGGCCACCCCGACCCAGTCCTCAGAGCGGGCGAACGCAGCCAACGCCTCCTCGGCGAACCCGCTTCTCTCGAGCATCGCCGCTGCACGGTGGTGGAAGTCCCGGGTGTGTGCGATGCCGATGGTCTCGACGAGAACGGCGTCGAGGTACGCGACCAGAACGGGGTGGTAGCGGTAGCTGCCGTCGCTGACGCGCTCGGTGAAGAGGTGGCGGCGCTCGAGTTCGTCGAGACATTCGGCGCTCGCGCACCCGTCGCCAAGTAGCTCGTCGCAGAGTTCCGGCGTGGGTCTCCGGAGGACGCTGGTACGGACCAGAAAGTCCTTGAGCTCAGGGGTCAGGTCCGATAGCAAGTGGCGGCTCAGGTACTCCCGCACCAGCCGTGAGTTGCTCCACAGGGACGACAGCACCTGGCGGCGCACGGACTGGGGTTTGCGGGCAGTGGCGAGATGGAAGAGCTGGAGATACGCCGCCCAGCCGCCGGTCCTGCGGGCGAGCGCGCCGACGTCCTCTGGGAGGAGCGGGTCGTGATAGACGTCGCGGAACAGGTCCTCGATCTCCCAGGTGCGGAACCGGAGGTCGTCGTGATCGATCTCCACGAGCGTTCCCGACACGCGCAGACGCGACAAGTCGAGCGCGAGACTCACCCGGCCTGCCAGGAGCAGCCTCATCCAGCGCGGCGCCCGGGAAGCCAGGTCGGAGAGAGCTGCCTCGGCGTCGCTCTCCTCGATCAGATGGACGTCGTCGACCACTACCAGCACCGGCAGGCCTGCTTCTGGATAGGCCGCCCGCACCAGCTCGTCCACCGTCGCCGGGCAGTCTGCCGGCGCCAGCGAGGCGAAGGCGGGGACGCTCGCGAGGCCCCGGCCGATCCACCCGACAAAAGCTTCTTCGCTGCGGAGGACCGGATCGGGTGACCCGCACCAAGCGACCGGTCCGGCGTATAGCTGTGCTGCGTGCGACAGCAGCCGTGACTTGCCGAAACCGGCCGGCGCGACCACCCGGGCCACTGAATAGTGAGCGGTGTCGACGAGCCGGCCGACCAGGCGGTCGCGGACCAGACCGGGGGCCGGCACGTCGGTCCATCCACCGGTGGCGGACCATTCCACGCCTGCGGTTCCCGCAAGTTCGCCGTCTGGTCCAGCTATCGCTGCCAACTGCCCCCCTCGGTCAAGCCCACGAGGAAAGGGTCAACTCCGCCCAATAGCCGGGGGGTTGCCCGATCGTGCAGAAGCATAACCACGCACCGTGCACACCGGTTCACCCGTTCGGGCAGGAAGTCCTGATTCGCGGTAACTGAGCGACGGAATTGGGCCTCCGTTGATCGGACCATGGACCGGCAGAGTCCGCGCGGCCGGCGGAGGTGACCTCGCAGGGGGTGTCGACAGTGGCCGGGCTGGGTTAGCCCTCCGAGGACTCCTCCTCGTCGTCCTCTTCCTCCTGACGCTGCACGGAGACGCCAGCGGCCGCCGGCGCCGGCGCGCTCTGCCCGTCGGCCAATTGCCCGGCACTGACGTTGTCGGCAGCGCGCTCGGCCTGCTGCT
>DATLUM010000083.1 GCA_035533095.1 Acidimicrobiales bacterium
AGAAGGCGGGATGACACCGGTCGGTTCCGGCCGGACGCGAGCTCGCCCCTGGTCATGGTCCCGAGAAGCGGACCGAGCGCCTGATTGAGCCCGTCCGGCCGGTGCCGGAACGCTCCATGCCGCCTCGCCGCGGCGAAGGAATGACTGACAGCCGACGGCTGTCGATGACACCCCGTCACTGGAGCAGACACCGAAGGCACCACAACCAAGCAAGCTGCTACCCGATCGCCTCGGCCGGGTCATCGCGTCGCGCCCGACGATCGGCCGACTCGACGCCGCTGCTGTCAGCGACCAGCCGAAACGTGTCGCCCTTCGGGCGACGCGCTCTTGACAAAGAGCACTCCTTCAGGAATGACCAGGCATCGAAGGTTTAATCGCAAGTTTAGAACTTCAGCGGATAGGCAACACTGCCGGTGACCAGCGGTTCCGCCAGTCGATGAGCTTCGCGGTGAGCAGGAACACCACTGCTAGGGCGAGCTGGGCGAGGCGATGGGCGGTCTTGCGATCGGTGTTTCGGCGAAGCTGGCCAAAGTTCGAGAGCCAGGAGTTCGTGCGCTCGACCGGCCAGCGAAGGCCCATCGGCTGGTTCGTCTTCGGGGCATCGGAGCCCCTCTTGCGCTTGCGTGCGATCACGGCGTCGTGCATCTCCCGCTCGGCGAGGCGACAGCGCGTCGCCTCGGAGTCGTAGCCGCGATCGAGCCAGATCGTCTCGACGTCGCCGAGCAGGCCGCGAGCCTTCGCGTCATCGAGGGTCGGCGCGAGCAGGACCGAGTCGTTGCGGTTGGCCCCATCGCAGGCCCAGCCGATTGGGATGCCGTTCAGGTCGGTGAGGATCGACCACTTCCACCCCAGCTTGGCCCGGTCCGTGGGGTTCTTGCCCGTTCCCTCGCCACCGCAGGGGCTCTTGTGCAAGGACCCGTCGACAGCAGCGTCGGAGAGGTCGAGGCCGATGATGCGGTCGAAGGCCGAGAGCGCCTCCGCGACCAGCGCGTTGAAGATGCCCGCAGCGATCCATTCGTCGCGCCGTGAGCGAACTGTCGTGTCGGAGACCCTGTTCCCGCACAGCCGCTCGGCATCCTCGAAGGAGCAGCCCGTCGCGAGCCGCACGACGATCACGTCGAAGCAGTCACGATCGGCGGTACGACCACGATGACAGCCAAGCGGGTGGTGGTCCTCTCGATACGGGATCCGAGGCTCGAAGGCTCGCCAGATGATGTCTCGCACTTCCGCGTCGAGTGCGCGCATGATGGTGGGGACCTCCACTGTCTCGTTGGTTTTTTGGGTGCACCCCGATCCTGTCGGGGCCAGTCCAACGAGCGGTGGATGGTCTATGTCTACGCGTCGTACCTGTTCAGAGGCCTATTCTCCTATCCGCGCGGCCTCTTAACTTGCGATTAAACCTTCGATGCCTGGTCAGGCGGCCTTCTTGACCACCGGATAGCGGGTTCGGGGCGGTCTTCGAGTGCCTTTGGGGCGGCCTGGCCCAGGCGTGGTCGATTTCGGCGGACTGGCCGGAGTGCCGATCGTCGCACGAAGTCGACGAAACCCCCTGCGGACCCGGCACGGGGTGAGGAGTTGGGGGTCTCGGGGGCGCTCCCAGGGAAGCCGGAGGTCGGCGACGAGACCGCGGGCGAGGCGGAGCTGGGTGTAGGCGGCGACGATGAGCCACGTCCAGCGGTCGGCTTGGGCCGGCGTGCAGACCGAGGGCGTGGTCCAGCCCAGAGTTCCCTTCTGGAACCGGAATCCATGTTCGATGTCGAAACGGTGCAGGTAGGCGCGAACGCACCGCTCGAGGTCGGGCTCCTCTTCACCCGACCACCACAGCCACAGCGTCTTCTTTGCCTGACCACCCGGCTTGGGGAGGTGCTCGACGTCGACGCGGATCACGCTGCCTCGCACGATCGGGGGCTTGGCGTGATCAGACCAGTGTCCACGCCCGGACAATCTCGGATGGAGGCCGTGCCAGGCGCTGACCTTGACCGTGCCGTAGCGGGGGTCATGGGTGCAGAGTCGAGCGTCGGCTGCTCGCCAGCTCGCCGGGTCCGAGCACTTCGATCGCGTCCCGTGCCGTGGAGGACGCCCACCGCTCGACGGGGGTCGGTTCGGGCGCGCCGGCGGGTCAGCGTAGAACACCCTGTCGTCGCGGATGCGACAGAGCACCTCGACCCGCTCGCCCACGAGCTCGTGACCGATGGCGATGGGGTCGTAGCCGGCGTCGAAGACAAAGAGCGGCACCTCGCCCGCAGCCGGCAGCAGTCCCGCGAGGCGGCGGACCTGGTCGATGGTGGCCGTGGTGGCGTCCGTCCCCGGGGTGACGCGCATCGCGTCGAGGGGGGCGGACCACGAGTCGTTGGCCCAGCTCAACTGGCTCACCCACTGGTAGCTCCACCCCGCCACGATCGGCTGGCCGGCGGAGTGACGAGACGCAGAGTGATAGAAGCCACGCCCCGGGCTCGTCTCGGCGTCAGAGCGTGCCCACACCGAGGCGTCCACCGCGAAGACGAGCGGCCAGTTGCCGGGCCGAGCCTGGACGAGCAGGCGCCGGAGGCGGTCCTCGTCGATCCGGCCCTTCGCCAGCGCCTTGTAGAGGCTGCCGTGGGAGCGGGAGAACTCTGGCTCGAGGCTCAAGGCAGGGACCGAGAGGACCGACCCGGGCGCGCACAGCGTGGCGTCGCACAGCTCGAAGAGCGCGTCGCCCCAGGCCGTGAAGGTTCCGTAGAGCTCATGGCGGAACGAGACCAACGCGTCGTGCCCGGCGTGTGGGGTGCGTGGCATATCCTAGAGTGTGTCTACTCTCGGACTCGGAGTGGTGGATGCTGCACTTTGAGAAGATGGTGGCGATGCCACCCACGAGCGCCGACAAGCAGCTTGCCCGGGTGCAGAAGCGTTACGACGCCCTGATCGCCCAGGTCGGCGAGGTCGGGTACATCGCGTCGGGCAGTCTCGCTCCTCGCTTCAACCGCTGCGGGAAGGCCAACTGCCGCTGCCACGCAGATCCACCACAGCTGCACGGGCCGTACTGGCACTGGACGGCCAA
>DATLUM010000084.1 GCA_035533095.1 Acidimicrobiales bacterium
GACATGCGATCATCGGCCACCCCCAAAGTCCAGCAACTTCAAGCACAAATCGCGAGCACCCTCAGGATGGAGACGCGCTGGTCACGCGATTGTTTCGAAACTTCCTCCCGGAAAGCTCACCCGAGAACGTGAACAGTTACGTCGTAGCGGCCCGGGAGGGACTCAAGGCGAAGGTCGGGAACACCGTGGGCGAGGTGGTCGACGGCATGGGCGACCTCACCCCGCTGTAGTTCGGCGTAACGCGGAAGACGGTGAGTCTTCAGTCCTCAGTGCAGCACGAAGCGAAGCCCCAATATCCCGACACCCATGCTGATTCCGAGCAGGCTCTGAATAGCCAGGTCGCGGAGCCGCAACTGGCGCCGGATTCCTGGAACGACTTCGAGAGCGACAAGTTCGAGTCCGGCAGTCCAGAGAACCAGGGTTACGGCAGTCTCGGTACTGGTGCCAGCGATCCATCCTCCCGCCAGCACCGCAAGAGGTAACGCCGCCCCAAGGAGTATAGAAGCCTCGTATCTGAGCGAGTTCTTGATCTCGCCGAGTGTCCACTCACCCGCCTTGTGGAGACGCGACGCCCAGTGATGCGAGTAGGCATGAGCGGCCCAGTACAGCCCCATGGTGATGGTGCTCGCCAGGAGCAGCTTCCCGAAGGTTTCCTTGCGGGTGCTCTCAGCGGCGATGACTGTGGCTACCGCCAACACGCCATACAGGACGCCGCCGGGATTGAGCCCTTCTAGCGGGGCGGCTTCAGCAGGTCCAACACAGTTTGACACTTCATCAGAATGGCGTACGCCCGACTTCGCAGTGGCTGGAATGCCACCACCCACAAGGGCGCGCTGTTCGGGGATTGGCCGGCGCGCTCAGGCCGGCGGTACGAGGGTGGCGGCCACGCCTGCGTGGTCCGAGGGCCACACACCCCCGGCGGTGCGGTCCGCCGGGGCGGCGCCGACCAGCCAGGACCTGTCCACGTGAAAGGCGCCGCGGGTGAAGACCATGTCGATCCGCTGGGTCAGCGAACCTGAGCGAAGGTCCGCAGCCCTGCAGCAGGTGAGGCCCGGTGCGGCGCTGTTGGCTTCTGCCCAGGCGTCGCCCAGGCCCGCGTTGCGCACCGCGTCGTAGGCCTGGCTGCCGGCGCCCGTGGCCGGCGAGTTGACGTCGCCGAGGACCAGGGTCGCTTCGGTGCTGCTGCGGACCAGGCCGAGCAGTTCCTGCGCCTGGGCGTCGCGGATGGGGTCGTTGTAGGCCTCGAGGTGGGTGGCGACGACGCGGAACCGGCGCCCGCTGGCGCCGACGTCGACGGCCGCCCATCCCCGTTTGATGTTGATGGGAATCCCGGCGACGTGCACCGTCAAGACATGTTGGTAGGTGCCGCTGGTCGGGTCTGACACGGACAGCCGGGTGTCGTGGCCGCGGACAAGGATGACGTCGCGGTCCTGCAGGTTGACGAGGCCCACGCCCGGCACCGGCAGCGCGCCGCTGAATCCGTCGGAGCTGGCCGCCACGGCGTACGGCGAGCCGAGTCGGGTGAGATCTGCCTGCAGGCCGGTTACGAAGTCGTAGGCGACCCTGGAGGTGGTCTGCCCGCTCGGCGTCACCGACCAGATGACGGCCTCCTGGAGGGCCACCAGGTCGGGTTTGGCGGAGACGATCTCCTGTGCGTCGGCCTGCAGCCGGGCGGGGACGTCGGACTGCTGTAGCTGCTGGTAGGCGGCGGTGGCGTCAGGGCCGAGCTGCGATGCCGTGGCATCGAACAGGGGCGACAGGTCGGCGCCGAAGTACATGTTGCGGGTCATCACGGTGACTGCCGAGCCGGTGGACGAGCCCGTCGAGCTCGAACACGCGGACAAACCGGCGGCAACGGCGGCCACCGCAGCCAGGATGATGAAGTGTCTCGACATCACCGATCGTGCGATCCGCAGGCGTGTGGGAGGTGCCATGTGCCCTTGAGCATGCGCAGCGCGGTGGCGGCCGGCTAGAGGCGAACGCCCTCTTTGGTCAGCGGGCGTGGCTCGTTGACGGTCGGGTGGTGATGGGCACCTCGCCTAGATCCTCGTCCCGCCGGAGGACGACAAGAGTGGAAGCCACGGAAGGATCTCTTCCCATATCACCACGGGAAGAAACAGACCGGAGAATTCGGGCAGATGGGTTCGCAACCCCTGACGCGGGGTAGGCGCGTTGCAGACAGGTGACGAACCCGTCGCAGAGAGGTGACGGACGGGAGCAGGCCGTGGCAGATCCGACGGACATTCCACAAGAGGGCCTCGGCGATGCCGGAACGCGCGGCCGGCCAGCTCACGCCCTGCTCCTGCACACGGGCGGGGAGTCCTGTAAGGCGGCGCTCCAGGGCTTTCTCGGGCGTGCGGAGACCGCGGGACGGGTTCTGGCGGTGGTCTCGCCGGCGACTTACGGCCTGATCACCACGACCCTCGGGCCCGATGCCACATACGAGGACGCCACCACCCTTGGGCGAAACCCCGCCCGGGTGATCCCCGCGATACGGCGGTTCGTCGAGAGCAGACCTCGCGACCATCCCGTCCGCGTGATTACCGAACAGTGGTGGGACCAACGGGAACTCGCCGAGCGAGCTGAGTTGGCCCGCCACGAAGCCCTGGCCAACCTCGCCTTTGCCGGCATCGACGTGGCGTTGGTCTGCCTCTACGACGTGCGGCGGGTGAGACCGGAGATCGTCGCGGACGCCAAGCGCACCCATCCACTGCTGGCGTGTCGGTCTTGCACATATCTCAACGAGGAATACGTCGACCCCGAGATCCTGCTCCGGAGGATGGAAGACCCCCTCGAGCCACCTCCGCCGACAGCCGAGGCCTTCACGGTGAGCCCAGGCCGCCTGTCAGGTCTGCGGTCCACGGTCGCGGAGAGGGGGCACATGGCGGGTCTTCCCTTGGACCGTGTAGAAGACCTCGTACTGGCCGTCAACGAGCTCGCAACCAACGTCGTGAGCCACGGTAACGGCGAGGGCGTCTTGCGGATCTGGAGTGAAGGCCGGTGGCTTGTGTGCGAGGTGGCAGACCGCGGGCGGGTCGACGATCCCTTTATCGGTACGCGTTCTCCTGCACCCGAGGGCACGACGGGGAGAGGGTTGTGGATAGTGAATCAGCTTTGCGACCTGGTGGAATTGCGGTCGAGCCCAAGCGGCACGGCCGTGCGGCTGCGCTTCACCGCGCAGGACGGATGCAGCGCGGACAAAGCTCTCTTTGGGCCATGAGAACCCCTCGCGCCATTGCGATCTACCGAAACTCAGGTGGGATTCATCTTGCGTTCAGGGAAGGGTGGGAGCATCTCTTCAGACGCTTCAGACGCTCTCTGACCGAGGTCACGCCCGATGGATTTCACCTCCCCGCCCCCACCACCGCCCCTCGTGGAGCCGCCCGCCGTCCCGCCCCCGCGGCGCCGGCGGCTCCCTCACGCCGCCATGGCCGGCGGCCTCGTCTTCGGTATGGCCCTCGGCGGAGCCGGCATCGCCTTCGCCGCGGGGTCCGGTTCGGGCCCTACGACGACCCCGACCACGCCGAACGGAGCCGCGACCACGCCGAACGGAACCCCACCTCCCGGTATCGGCAAGCACGCAGGTCGCCTGGCCGGACCTTTCGCGAGGCTCGGCCTCGCCGGCGGCCGTGTGCTCTACGGACAGGCCACCGTCCAGACGCCCTCGGGCGCGACCAAGACGATCGACTTCCAGCTCGGCACCGTCACCGCGACCCACCTCAGCGGGGACTCGGGCACGATCACCGTCGGCAGCGGGACCAACAACAGCCACACCCAGACCTACACGGTCGGTCCCTCCACGGTCGTCGACTCACAGGCCGGCGGGATCAGCACGGTGAAACAGGGCGACACCGTCATGGTCATCGCTCAGGACAACGGCGGCGGCAACCCGACCGCCATGGACATCTGGGACCAGACCCAGGTCAAGAACAGCCGGCAGGGATTCGGATTCGCAGGCCGTAACCAGAACGGCCAGAACGGCCGGGTCAACCCACCGGCAGGGTCTACCAGCGGCTTCTTCGGCGAGATCCAGTAATACAGTTCGCCCGTGCGCTACGGGCTGACCATCTTCCCGACCGACCGGAGCATCGGCGTCGTCGAGCTCGCCAAGGCGGCGGAGGACCGCGGGTTCCAGTCGTTGTGGGTGCCGGAGCACACGCACATCCCGGTCAGCCGGCGTACACCGTCTCCCGCCGGCGAGCCGCTGGCCGAGGAGTACAAGCGAAGCCTCGATCCGTTCGTCGCGCTCACCGCAGCGGCGGCGGTCACGCGACGCCTGGTCGTGGGCACCGGCATCGCGCTGGTAGCCCAGCGGGACCCGATCGTCACCGCCAAAGCGGCCGCGAGCCTCGACTGGGTGAGCGGCGGCCGGTTCAAGCTGGGCATCGGCTTCGGCTGGAACCACGACGAGATGGAGGACCACGGCGTCGACCCGCGCACCCGCCGGGCGAGGGCACGTGAGCACGTTCTCGCCATGAGGGCGCTGTGGGAGCACGAAACTGCCGGGTACGAGGGCGAGTTCATCAGAATTTCGGAATCGTGGTCGTGGCCCAAGCCGCGCCAGTCACCGTTGCCGGTCCTCGTCGGCGGCGCGCCCGGGCCGGCGTTGTTCGCGCACATCGCCGAGTACGCCCAAGGTTGGATCCCCATCGGCGGCGCCGGGCTCTCCGGCGCGATCCCGCACCTGCAGGAAGCCCTCGCCGGCGCCGGCCGCGATCCGGCATCACTGGAGGTCATCCCGTTCGGGTCCATCCCCGACCACGGCAAGCTCGACCACTTCGAGAGCATCGGTGTGACCGAGTGCGTCTTCCGCATCCCGTCCGCCCCCGAGGAGAAGGTGCTGGCGGTGCTCGACCGTTACGCCGCGATCATCGGGGAGAGAGACTCACCGGGAGATTCACCACTCCCCGCAATGTGATCCCCGGCCGCCGTTCGACGGGCTCGCCGGTCGGCTCGATCGACGAGAACCGGTCCGCAAGCGCGCGGAAGACGACGGCTCCTTCCATACGCGCAAGAGCCGCGCCGATGCAGTGGTGTGCTCCCCAACCGAAGCTGAGCGGCGCGTTGCCCCGCCGGCCGAGGTCCAAACGGTCGGGATCGTCGAAGCGCGCGGGGTCGCGGTTGGCCGCACCCTGAAGGACCATGACCGTCTGCCCTTGCTCCAGAGCCACACCCGCTACGTCCGCCGGCTCGAGCGCGGTGCGCGAGTTCATCTGAACGGGAGAGTCGTAGCGCAACAGCTCGTCGACGGCAGACGCCGTCAGGTCGGGGTCCGCCCGTAGGCGGTCGAACTGCGTCGGGTTGGCCATCAGCGCGCTCAACCCGTTGCCTATCAGGTTCGTCGTGGTCTCGAACCCTGCCCCGAAGAGCAGGATCGCGGTGGACACGATCTCGTCGTCGGTGAGACGGTCGTCGCTTTCGCTGGTCTCGAGCATCACGCTCAAAAGGTCGTCGTGCGCCGATCGCCGGCGCTCCTCCAGGAGATCGAAGAAGTAGGAGCGCATCTGCTGCTGGGCGTCTACTGCTGTGAGGATGGCGTCGTTGTCGACGAAAGGTTCAAGGCCGGCTGTGCTCGCGCGCACGAGCGACCGGAACTGTGCTCGGTCGGGACCGGGGACACCGACCAACTCGCCGATCACCGCGACCGGCAGCGGAAACGCAAGCACGTCCATCACGTCGACTTCGGCCCGCTCCGCCATTTCGTCTAGCAGTGCAGCGACCATCGCCTCCACCGCGGGTCGCAGAGCCTCGACGCGCTTGGGCGTGAAGGCGCGGCTCACCAGGCCGCGCAGGCGCGTGTGCTCCGGCGGGTCGGTGAACAGCATGCTCTCGCCGGCACGGCGGAAGAACTGCGCGCGGACCTCGGGGTCGGCGGCGCCGGGAAGAGCCGATCGCGCCGGCCGCGCGTTCGGCCCGACGATCCCGCGCCCGAGGTGAGGGTTGCGCAATGCGACGATGCAGTCCTCGTAGCGGGTGAGGGCGATGGAGCCGTCCGGGAGCGAGGTGTGAAGCACTGGCGCGCGCTCTCGTATCAGGCGGTACAGCGGGTAGGGATCGGCGCGGCCCTCCGGGGTGAGCAGCACCTCGAGCAGAGCGGCATCCGCGGCCTCGTCGAGCACAGCGGTCATGTCTTTGAACAGTACTGATTCACCTCGAGACGGGGACGGGCGCCGGCGGTGGGGGCCCGACATAACGAGCGGCCGGTCTGATGATCGTCCGCTGCCTCGCCTGCTCGGCCACGTTGGCGGTCCAGCCGATGACCCGGCTCACCGCGAACGTGGGCGTGAACATCTCCTGGGGGAGCCCGCACCGGTCCATGACCACGCCGGCGTAGAACTCGACGTTGGCGTACAGCGGGCGGTCCGGCTTGGTCTCGGCCAGCACCGCGAGCACCGTCTTCTCGACCTGCACCGCCAGGTCGACCCGGCCGCCGCCCAGCCGCTGCGCGACATCGCGAAGCATCAACGAGCGCGGGTCGTCCGTGCGGTACACGGCGTGGCCGAAACCCATGATCCGCTCGCCGCGCTCGATGAGCTCGCGAATGTACGGCTCTGCGCGTTCGGGGCTTCCTATCGCGTCGATCGTCTCGAGAGCTCGGCTCGGCGCCCCGCCGTGCAACGGACCGGACAGGGCGCCTATCGCACCGACGATCGCCGCGGCCGCGTCCGCTCCCGTCGAGGCAATGACCCGAGCTGTGAACGTCGAAGAGTTGAACCCGTGGTCGATCGTGAGGATCAGGTACTGCTCCAGCGCGCGGGCGAGGTCGGGATCGGGCCGCTCCCCGGTGATCATCCACAGGTAGTTGGCCGCGTGCGCCAACTCCGGGTCGGGCTCAACGGGCTCGAGGCCCTTCGACAGCCGGTGCGCCGCCGCCACCAGTGCCGGTGTCGCTGCCGCGACGCGGATCAGGTCGCGCCGGCGCTCCGCCGCGTCGAGATCCCAGAGCGGTCGGAGCCCCCACGCCGCACCCAACAGGGAGACCCCGGTGCGCAACCCGTCGAGCGGGTTGGCGCCTGCCGACGCCGCGACTATCCCCGGCAGTTGCTCGAGAACCGCCGGCGGCAGCTCCCTGCCGGGGCGGACGGCGGCGGCGAACTCGGCCCGCTCCGCCTCGTCCGCGGGCAGCGACCCGTCGAGCACGAGTCGCCACACGTCCTCGAACGTCCGGCTCTTCGCGAGGTCGACCGCCGAGTACTGGCGGTAGTGGTAGAAGCCTTCGAGCCCCCGGACGTCGCCGATCTCTGTTTCTGTGACCTCCACGCCCCGCAGGCCAGGAGGGACGGTGATGTTGTCTGCCATGGGACTATCTTGACTTCGCCAGTACACATCGATCAAGATTGATCAATGATCAATCGCCGGCTGAGCGCGGCAGAGGCGGCGGAACGCCTCGGGGTCAAGCCGGAGACGCTGTACGCCTACGTGAGCAGGGGTCTGCTGCCCAGGGAAAAGACTGCCCGGGGCAGCAGTTTCGACCCCCGCGACGTGGCGCGCCTCGCGCAGTCGGGCCGCCAGGCGCCGGCGCGCGACACGGGAGCTCAACCGGCGGGGGCGCCGGTGTTCGTCACGTCGTTGTCCCTGATCGAGGAAGGGAGGCTCTATTACCGCGGCCTCGACGCGGTGGAGTTGAGCCGCGACCGCTCGTTCGAGGATGTCGCGGCCTGGCTGTGGCGTGGGGAATGGCCTCCGCCCGAAGAGGAGGAATGGCCGGCGCCGGGGCCTGGGTCTGTGGATGCCCTCCGCGGCGCGCGGCCCGTCGAACGGTTCATGCTGACCACCGCGAATGCAGGGGTGGCCGACGAGCTGCGCCACGACCTTTCGCCCGCGGCCGTCGAGGTGGTCGGGCGGGGATTGATCTCCGCTCTGGTGGGTTCGCTCGGGGACGCGCCGCCAAGCGGACCGATAGCGGAACGCCTGTGGTCCTGCCTCAGCCCGCTGGACGTCACCAAGCCGCGTGCAGACGTCCTGAACGCCGCCCTGGTGCTGTCGGCGGACCACGAACTGGCGCCGTCGACGATGGCGGCGCGGGTGGCGGCGTCGTTTCGCGCCGACCCGTACGCCGTGGTGCTCACCGGGCTCGGACCGGCGAGCGGCAGCTGGTATTCGGGCAGCAGCGGCGCTCCTTCAGAGGTCGAGCGGTTGCTCGCCGAGGCGATGGAGTCGGGCGCGCAGCGCGCGATAGGCGAACGACTCCGCCGCGGCGGTGCGATCCCGCACGGCTTCGGGATGCCGCTCTATCCTGGGGGAGACCCCCGCGGGGCGGAGCTTCTCTCGCGATTGGACTCGGTCGACGGCCCGCCTGAGAGGCATCAGGTCGTGCAGGACCTGCTGCAAGTGGGGGCTTCGCGTGGCTTCCCGCCGCCCAACGTGGATCTGGGGTTGGGGGCTGTTTCGTTCTGCGCGCAGATGCCGGAAGAGTCGGGGCAGGCGCTGGCGACGCTGGGCAAGGTCGTCGGGTGGTTGGCGCACGCGCTCGAGGAGTACGCCGATCCGACCCTGTTCCGGGCCCGTGGTTACTACGTCGGGCCCCGGCCCCTGCGCGGCGCCTGAAGGTGCACCCTTCGGACCGGAATGGGGCCGTATTGCGGATCTGTCCCTTTCCAATTGCTGTGGTTTCCGGCCGCGTGTAACGAGATGGAGATGTAGGGAGATATCCCGATGTGGGAGAGGACGAGCGGTTCTCGACCAAGACGGGCCCGGGACATTCGAGCGGTGAGAAGTACACGACGTGAACCACGATTCATATGACGATTGGACGGATACACCTACGGCGGACCCCACCGGCGATGCGCCGGCGGTCCAGCCGTGGACCGACCACGCCGACTCCGAGCTGCTCATGACCTTTCTGTCCGACTTCCGCTCCGCGGCCCGAGACAGGAGGCCGTCGGAGGTGTCCAACGGCGGCGTCCAGGCGGGCATGCCCCGCGAGCGAGGGCAGGAGACCACGTCCCGCTTCAGCGCCGTCCCGGAGGAACGGGAGGAGTGGCTCGACGACCCCTACGCCGGCAGCGAGCGACAGGTGACGCCGGATTGGTGGCTCGCGGCCGACAGCAGGTGGTACCCGCCCGAGCTACATCCGGACCGCCTGGCCGAATCCGCGCCCGGGCCGGAGGAGAGCGCGACGCCCGGCGGGACGGACACCGGTGCAGAGGTCGTACGCGAGCCCGGGCAGCCGGCCGAATCCGGCCCCGCCCATGAGAACTTGGTCGCCGCAAGGGGCCGGGGCGGCGCGTGGTCCAGGCGACTTCTGCCCGGGCGGGGGAAGCCATCCGCTATCGAGGGTCTCAGGTTGGCCGAAGGCTAGGAAGGGTCGGCCGAGGGCTCGATCAGACGGTCAGCGGGTCCTCGGGCCGGGTGTGCTCGTGCTGGGTTGCGGCGCTGGGCAGTGGATCGCCGGCACGGTCCTCGCCGGGTTTGGCCCTGCCGCGGATCAGCAGGATGGCCGCAGCGATCACGAACACGGCGATGCTGGTCCAGTCGTTGAGTCGTAGCCCCAGGTAGTGGTGTGCCTCGTCGATGCGCAGGTACTCGGTCCAGAAGCGGCCGAAGGTGTAAGCGGCCGCGTAAGCGGCGAGGAGGTACCCACGGCGGATGCGGAAGCGTCGTTCGATCCAGATCACGATGCCGACGACGGCGAGGTCCCACAGCGACTCGTAGAGGAACGTCGGCTGGAAGGTCGTGCCCGGCGGGTAGGAGTGCCCCGGAACCTGCGGGTTGTCGATCTTCACCGCCCACGGAAGCCCGGACACGCGGCCGTACAGCTCCTGGTTGAAGTAGTTGCCCCAACGCCCGATCGCCTGGGCGAGCGCGAACGCCGGCGCGACGCTATCGAGCAAAGGCCAGAACGGAAGCCCGTGGCGCCTCACCCCGACCGCGCCGAGCGCGACACCGCCCACGACGCCACCCCAGATACCGAGCCCCCCCTGCCAGATCTCGAAAGCCTTGTACCAGTGCCCCTGGGTGTCGACCTGCCAGCTGGTCGCGAGGCTGTACAACCTGGCGCCGATTAGGCCTCCGGGGACCCCCCATACCGCCAGCGTGGCCATGGTCCCCGGCTTGCCACCGATGGACTCCCACCGCCGTTGGGCCAACCAGACCGCCGCCACCACTCCGATGGCGATCATCAGCCCGTAGACGTGAAGCCGGAGGGGTCCCAAGGTGATGCCGTTCGCCGGCGGGCTCGGGATATAAGCGAGGTAGGCGTGCAGCACGGCCATTCAAGCTAGACAAAGGGCGTCTGGTAGGGTCGGCGGACTGCGGGCGCATAGCTCAGTTGGTTAGAGCACTTGCATGACGCGCAAGGGGTCGGGGGTTCGAATCCCTCTGCGCCCACTCCCTCCCGGTCGCTGTCTGATCGCATCATGATGTCGTAGAACGATATTGTTCGATCAGCTATGAAAAAGCGGAAAGTGGCTCAAAAGTCTCGGCTGGCGCGCGCCCTGAGTAGCGCGGAACCCGCTTATTGAAGTCGTATCCAACGCAAAGGGTGGTGAAGCAGTAGTGCGGAGTAGTTGTCCTGGCGTTGTTGGAACGTAGGGGACGGTGTCGTCGAGCGGTCCATTGAATAGCGGCCGTAAGACAGGGGCCCAGCTCGTCAAGGACGCCGACATGGAAACTCCATCCCAGCACCACTCCCACACCCGCCATCGCCTCGTCCGGTCAGCCTGGACCGCTCTTGCATCCGTCGGTCTTCTTGGCGGCTCGTTGATGGTCGCCGCATCGCCGGCCAGCGCAGACTCCACGAACAGTTACAACCTCAACCAGTGCGCCAACGGCGGCAAGGGCACGCTCGCCAGCTGCTCGGGATCCGCCTACCAATACGGCGATCTCAACTCGAGCAACTCCCACTGGGCGGAGGGCGATTTCGTGCCGTTCCAGCTGGTTCTCACCGGCATCACCAAGGGCTCGCACACCGTGACGCTCCAGTACGAGGCCGTCAACAGCGGCAAGCACGCCTACGACTACCTCGGCTCGTTCGACGCCACCGAGACCACGGGGACAGCGACACCGGCGCATGCCAACGCCAACGACCCGTGCACCGGCATCGTCACAGGGTGTGATCCCATGCATCCGACGTCCACATACGCCATAACGGCCCCCGACCTGTCCGGGGTGAACGGGACGTGCGGCTCCACGGGAACCCCGCCGACCCTCCCTTCGACAACCGGCGTGTTCAGCTTGTGGGGACCCTCCGGATCGACGCTCGATGGCATGTCGTACGAGTTGCCTCTCAACCAACCCGTCCAGCAGGGCAACACCATCGGCGACTGCCACACCCTGATCGATGTGCAATTCACCTCGCCGGCCGACGGTTCGACCATGGTCCTGGCCTGGGGAGCGCACGTCGCCTCGGCCCTCGACTGGGGGCCGAACACCGGAGCCGGCAGCATCAGCGGGGCCCCGTACCACATGTGGGTCGAAGGCCTTGACGGACAGGGCGGCGCGCAGGAGCGCTCGATGCAGGTGACGTCCCTGCAGCCCACCATCGCCACCGTGATCGAGGATGCAGCGGGCACCCCGGTGACCACCGTCCCGGTCGGAACCCCGGTCCACGACACCGCCATTCTGAGCGGCGCCTCGTCGACGGCCGCCGGCACGGTGACCTACGAGCTCTTCGCGAACGGGAACTGCTCGGAGCAGGCGATCCACACCTACTCAGTGACGGTCGCCAATGGGATCGTGCCCAACTCGCCCGACTTCACGCCGACTGGGGCAGGGACCTACAGCTACATGGCCACGTACTCCGGCGACCCCGGCAACGAGGCAGCGACGGGGGCCTGCGAAGGGCCCCTCGCCGTGACCGACTCGAGGGCACCGGTCATCAATGTCGTCAAGTCCGAACCGACTCCCGGTGACGGGCAGACGGTGACGGCCGGCCAGGCGACGCCGATCACCTACACCCTCGCTGTCACCAACTCGGGCCCGGTCGACGCCACCAACGTGGTCGTGACCGACGTCGTGCCCGCAGGGACCACCTACGTGGGGGGCTCCGCTGGACCGGCTGACACGAATCCGAGCTTGACGGGCAGCACGATCACCTGGACGGTCCCGACCGTCCCAGCCATCTCGGGTTCGACGCCGGGCGAGGTCGACCTCACCTTCCAGGTCACGGTCAACTCCTCGGATGCCAACGGGTCCACCATCGTCAACCAGGCCGCCTTCACCGATGTCAACACGCCTGGCTGTTCCGCTGGCACGGTCGCTGGTACCTGCCTGACCAACCAGGTCAGCAACCCTGTGACGGTGCCACAATCCGGCACCACCCCCGAGCAGGCGACGACCACCACAACCCCGACGACGACACCCCCTACGACCGCCGCCAAGCAGGCGCTCGCCTTCACCGGTACGCCCTCCGCAGCGCTCGGCTTCCTGGGTGCGGGTCTGATCGGCTCGGGCGGGGTGGTCCTGATGCTGAGCCGGCGGCGGCGCAGCCGAAGTAACAGCTAGCCGCATCCTCTGGATCAAGGGGCACTGCTCGAAGGTCCGGGCCGCTGGCCCGGGCCTTCGGCGCGCCGTTACGTTCTGCGCGCAGCGATGCGGCGCAGCGGAGGCAAGGTCGGTGGCGGCTGCCTGCGCGCAGGTAGAGCCCCGAGAAGCGTGGCCGTCGCCGCGGCTACCGCGTCGACGGCTTCGCTGAACGCAGTCTCGTTGCCGGCCGCCGGCGCCCTGACGCCGCTCACCTTGCGGACGTACTGGAGCGCGGCCGCCTCGATCTCTTCGGTCGTCGCAGGCGGTTCAAGGCCCCGCAGCGTGGTGATGTTGCGGCACATGACGGCAACCTACCGTTCTGGCGGCGAACCAGAAGAGCCGTGAACGGTAAAGGGTCAATGGGTAGGAGCCGACCATCCGATTGTGGGCTTCCCTGCGCAGAACTCCTGGATGCATGGCACGATGGAGCGAGAAGGGGGTGAGGTTCCGATGAACATCGAGCAACTCCGAGACGAGAGGGTCATCCCCGCCGGCGTTGCGGATGTGGGCGTGGCACGGGAATCGTCGCGCCGGCGCCGGCTGTCGAAGATCGCCCTCCTCGGTTCGCTGATAGTCGCCTGGCTCTGGGCGTCGCTGTGGGTCGGCCACCTCATCGGCAGGCCGCACCTGACTCACAGCGAGACACAGATGCTGCCCCTCGTCGGGATCCTGATCCTGGTCGCGCTGGTGATGGTGGTGCCGTTGCTGGCGGCCGGCCGTTCCCCGCACATCCGCTACCGCCCCGAGGACATCGACGTCAGCCTCGAGGACGTCAAGGGCATCCCGGTCGTCGTCGAGGAGGCGGTCCGGACACTCAACCTGTTCCTGGCTCACGCGACGTTCCGGTCGGAGATGGGCGGTACGCCGCGCAAGGGCATCCTCTTCGAGGGACCTCCCGGGACGGGGAAGACCCACCTGGCGAAGGCGCTGGCGCGCGAGGCGGGGGTGCCGTTCTTCTTCGTGTCGTCGTCCGCGTTCCAGTCGATGTTCTACGGGCAGACGAACAGGAAGATCAGATCGTTCTTCGCGACGTTGCGCGACGCGGCCCGCAAGGAGGGTGGGGCGATCGGCTTCATCGAGGAGATCGACGCGATCGGGGCCACCCGACAGGGGATGGGACCGGGAGGGGGCCGGGAAGGCGTCTCGGGAGTCGTCAACGAGCTGCTGATCCAGCTGCAGTCATTCGACCAGCCCCCGTGGCGGGTGCGCTGGATGCACGGGATGATCGAGTTGTTCAATGCCTTTCTCCCGCCGAACCGGGCGCTGCGCAAGCCGCCGGTCCCGCCGGCGAACGTGCTCGTGATCGGCGCGACCAACCGGGCCTCGGATCTGGACCCTGCGTTGTTGAGGCCGGGTCGTTTTGACCGGACGCTGACCTTCGACCTGCCGAGCCGAGCCGGGCGCAAGGAGATCCTCGACCACGAACTGGTGCGCAGGGCACACGAGCCGGAGGTGGAAGACCTGACCGACCAGTTGGCAGCCGCGACGTTCGGCTACACGCCGGCGATGTTGGTCCACCTTCTCGACGAGGCGTTGGTCTGGGCGCTGCGGCGCGGCGCGCCCGCGATGTCCTGGAACGACGTGCAGAAGGCGAAGATGACCGAGGAGATCGGCCTCGCCCAACCCGTCGAGTACACCGAGGCCGAGCGCCGCACGATAGCGACGCATGAGGCCGGTCACGCCACCGTCGCCTACCTCGTCGGCAAGTCGCGGAAGCTCGAAGTCCTCTCGATAATCAAGCGCAGCGCGGCGCTCGGTCTTTTGGCCCATTCAGATCTTGAGGAGCGCTTCACCCAGACGGAGTCCGAACTGCGTTCCCTGGTGCAGATCTCCCTCGGCGGGCTGGTCGCCGAGCAGCTGTTCTTCGGGGAGCGCAGCAGCGGCGTCACCGGCGACCTCAAGTACGCCACAACCGTCGCGGCCACGATGGTGGGGAGCATGGGAATGGGCGACACGCTCGTTTCTTACGAAGCGGTGCAGGCCGGCATGACGAACCTGCCCGGCAAGGTGCTCTCGAGCGACGAGGGCCGGGCGGCTGTCGCCAAGGTGCTCGACGAGGCGCGAGCCGAAGTGACCCGCCTTGTCGACGAGAACCGTCACATCGTCGAAGCGTTGCGGGACGGGCTGCTGGAGCACGACGAGCTGGTGGGGGACAAGATCATCGAGGTCATACAGGAGGCGGTCCCTCAACCCGTCTGACGGAGGCTGGCGGAGACTGGCCACGCTCGCGTGGATGCCGTTCCTCACTGGGGCTGCGAAACGGCCCGACGAGATGATCAGCGCGGCCGCACCGGCTGTGGCGATGATCCCGGCGACGATCGCCGGCCAGTAGGTGGGAGGGTGCCACCGGGCCAGCAGGTCGGGGGCGACCACGACGAGGACGAGGGTGGTCGTCACAAGGTGCACGGTGAATCCCGCGGCGCAGGGCCTCGGGCTCGGCCACTACTTGAGGGCCCGACGGTGCGGCTCCGGCGATCAGGACTTCGGTGCCGCTCGTCACGCCGTTCAGGCTGACCGGCGGTTGCTGAAGCAGAGCTGAAGACACAGGGACCGGCCCGCGCTGACAGGAGGGATCGGGGTTGCACATAGTGGAGCGGTGCGCATCGGTCGTGGCTGTCGCCGTGTGCCCGGTTCTTCTCCGGTGGTATCGACGCTCGTGGCGGTGACCGTCCTGGTGGGCGCCGTTGGTTGCGACGCGGCGTCTTCGAGGAACGGCGCGCCAGCCGCTGCGGGAAGAAGGAGTGCCGCGACTGCCATGGCCGCCCGGGCAACCGCCCCGGCGTCGACCACTACTTCATCCACCACCACGACCACGCCTCCGGTGCCGGTCGACCAGGCGGGATGGACGATCGTCGCGACGTCCGGGAACACCATCGTTAGCGACACGCGATCCGTCACCACCGCCACCGGCGACACGGTGACCTTGGTCCGGTTCCGGGCCGGCAGCTACCGGCTGGATCTTCATCTGGGCGGGAGCGACCCGCCGTCGGCCGGTTCGGCGGTACCGGCTTCGGCTGGAAACGCGATAAGCCAAGCGGAGCGCCCGCAGTTGCTGGGTGCGTTCAACGGCGGTTTCAAGACGTCCACCGGCGCCGGCGGTTTCGAGGTTGGCGGCCGGGTCTTCACTCCACTCGCGGCAGGCGCAGCGAGTCTCGTGATCGATGCCGGCGGGACGGTCCATGTGGGGGTGTGGGGCCAGGACGTTCCGTTCGCGGGAGAACAGGTGTCGAGCGTCCGCCAGAATCTGCGACCGCTGATCTACAACGGGCAGCCCAGCCCGGTGCTCGGCGACATAGCAGCGTGGGGGGCCACCCTGGGAGGGGTCGCGAGGGTGGCAAGAAGCGCGGTGGGGCTCGACTCCGCCGGCGATCTGGTTTACGCCGGCGGCATGCATATCCTGCCGGTGGATCTCGCCGAGGCGCTAGGCGCGGCGGGGGTGCGGGACGCGATGGAGCTGGACATCAATCCCTACTGGGTGCAAGCAGACGTCGCCGCCTACCCGGGCGGGCCGCTCGAAGCTGCCGTCCCAGGACAGGAGCGGTCGGCCGGTCAGTACCTCTCGGGATGGACCCGCGACTTCATCGCGGTGCTCGCGGCACCCTGAGTTCATCCGCGCTGGAGCGCTTCAGCGGGAGACCGACTTGATTGCGGCACGGCCGGCGTCCGGGCCGGGGCATGGCCGTCGGCCAGGGGCAGCCTCACGACGACTCGGGCGCCTCGTGGGCAGTCCACGAAGCCGACGGTTCCGCCGTGGCGGGCGACGATGTCTTTCACGATCGCCAATCCCAAGCCGGCGCCGCCATGGTCGCTCGACCTGGCCTCGTCGAGGCGGGTGAACCGCTCGAAGACGCGTTCCCGATCGGTGGGGGCTAGGCCCGGTCCGTCGTCTTGGACCACCAGTTCCGTCCAGTCGCCGTCTGCTGTAACGGCCACGGTGACGTGGGTGGCGGCGTGACGCTGCGCGTTGTCGACGAGGTTGGCGACCACGCGACGCGCCAGCTCCTTGGGCATCCTCACGATCGCTGGCTCCTCGGCGTCGCACCGCAGCGCGATACCCGGTCGTTCGGGCCTTGTCTCCAGGTCGGCTCGGACGATCTCGGCCAGGTTCAGCACCGGATCGTTCAGGACTCGGCTGGCGTCCGGGGGCTGCTGGTCGAGGCGGGCGAGCAGCAGCAGGTCCCGTACCATCGCTTCTATGCGGGCTTCCTCGGCGAGGGCGCCCGTTACCGTGGATTCCCAGTCGGTGCTCGCCCCGCCGGCCAAGCCGATCTCCAGCTGGGCGCGCAGTGACGCGAGGGGACTTCGCAGCTCATGAGAGGCGTCGGCCACGAAAGTCCGCTGCTTGTCGTGGGAAGCTTCCAGCCGGTCCAGCATGCCGTTCATGGTGGCGGCGAGACGGGCTATTTCGTCGCCGCTCGGCGGCTCGGACAAGCGGCGGTGCAGACCCAAGCTTGTGATCTCCGAGGCCTCGGAGCGGATCGCTTCTATCGGCCTCAGGGCCCTGCCGACGATCACCCACGTGGTCCCTGCCACGACCAGCAGCAGCAGAGGTAGTCCTATGAACAGCCCGAGCTTGATGTCGTGCACAGCGAAGTCGTTTCCGACCAACGAGTACCCGGTGAGCACCGTCAGAGGCCGCGCGGGAGTTCCGGCGGGCAGGACGACCAACATCTCGGTGCCGTCCTCTTCGACGGGACTGTGAGCGACACGCCTGAAGGTGGTCTTGGAACCCGTGGCTGCCGGCGGGGCCAGGGCGGGATGGCCGGCGATGTTCGGCGACTGGGCGAGAACCGTCCCGCTCGAGTCGATGACCTGCGCGTAGGTCGCGTCCTGGTTTGGCAGGCCGAGCGTGGAGGGCAGCCGCCCGGTATCGGCCAGGGCAGCGATGTCAGCGGCCCGGGCGACCGCCGCGCTGCGCCGGTTGTTGTCCAGCGACGCGCGGAACCGGTAGATGAGGATCGCCGAGCCGACACCAAGTGTGATTGCCACGATGAGGGTGGCGGCCAGGGTGGTCCTGACCCGTACCGAGCCGGTAAGGCGCGCCCTTCGGCTACGCATTGCCGTCGCCGAGACGGTAGCCGGCGCCGCGTACCGTCTCGATGGTTTCGGTGGAGAAGGGCTTGTCGATCTTGCGGCGAAGTGCGCTCATGTGGACCTCCACCACGTTGGGGTCGCCGTCGAAACCGAAGTCCCACACGTGGTCCAGGATTTCTCCCTTCGTCACCAAGTCGCCGCGGCGCCGCATCAGATACTCCAAGACGGCGAACTCGCGTGCGGTCAAGTCGATCGCAATGTCGCCGCGGACGCATTTGCGGGTAGCAGGGTCCAGCCTCAAGTTCCCGCAGGAGAGAACCGCTGGGCGCTGAACCCTTCCGCGACGCAACAGCGCGCGGATTCGGGCGAGGAGAACGACGTAGGAGAACGGTTTGCTCAGAAAGTCATCAGCTCCCGTGTCCAGGGCCTCCGCTTCGTCGTATTCGCCGTCTTTCGCGGTCAGCATCAGGATCGGTGACCAGTCCCCCCGCTCGCGCAGGCGGGCGCACAGCTGGTAGCCGTTGAGCTTGGGCAGCATGATGTCCATGACTATGGCGTCGTATTGGGTCTCGGCAGCGAGCCATTCGCCCTGCTCGCCGTCGAGGGCGACGTCCACGGCGAAACCCTCCGATTCCAAACCGCGTTTGAGAGCCCCCGCGAGGCGTTTCTCGTCCTCGATCACCAGCAGCCGCACAGCCCAAAGCTTGACCAGGGATGCTTAAGACAAGCTGAAGACCCCGCTTCTTCAGGGCCTCTTCAGCCCTCCTGGGGAACAGTCGCGGCCATGAAGATCCTCGATCCTCCTGCCGCCTCCGTCCTTGCCGGTCGCTCTTCTGTCGCCGGGAGAGTGGCAGCGGGCACCCAGCGGCGGAGGTGGCAGCGGCACGCCGCAGCATGGGAGGATCACGCCGTCGCAGGCCTGGAATCGGTCATCGAAGCGGTCATCGCCGAGACGGGCCGCTCGCCGCTCGGTGTCGTGGTGGACATCGGCTGCGGGGGCGGCGCACTGGCATTGAGGTTGGCAGCGCGTGCCGAAAGGCTGATAGCGGTGGACGTGAGCCCGGCGATGCTCGAGACACTGGAACAGCGCGCCGCGGGATCGGCGTTGGACAACATCGAGTTGTGCTGCGAGTCGATCGAGGGCTTCGACGTGACGGAGGGCAGCGTGGACCTGGTGGTGTCCAACTACGCCCTTCACCACCTGCTCGACCGGGACAAACAGCGGTTCGTGACCAAGGCGGCAGGCTGGCTGCGCCCCGGTGGGAAACTGGTAATGGGCGACATGATGATCGGTCGGGGCCTTCAACAAGAGGACCGGCGGATCCTGGCCCGCAAAGCACGCGTGCTTGTTGCGCGAGGGCCGGGTGGGTGGTGGCGGGTTGTCAAGAACGCATGGAGGCTCCTTTCCCGCACGGTGGAGAGACCGGTACCGATCAGGACCTGGACCGAGATGCTGCACCAGGCGGGTTTCGTGGACGTCACAGCCCGTCGCGTGGTCTCAGAAGCGGCGGTGGTCACGGGAACACGACGGTGACCTCGGTGCCGGGGGCGGCCCGGCCCGCGATGTCACGGAATCGGGAAGATGACGCAGCCGCAGTGCGCGTGCGGGATCTCGATGGCAGAGACGTCGAGAATTCAGCCGGCTTGCATGCCGGGGTGCTCGACATGGAGTTCATCGCCCGCCTGGGCCCGTCATTTCTTCGGTGCTATCACAGGGCGTGGATCGACTCGCCCGTGGCGTTGGCACTGGCGGCCGATGACAGCAGCGGGCGACTCGCCGGGGTGCTGCTCGGCTCGTTGGATCCAGCCGTGCAGGTGTCCTCGATGTTGAGGCGTCACGGCCCCGCCCTGGCGCTGCATATCTGTCTTGCCGCCTCGTCGCGGCCAAGGCTGGCCGCGAATCTGGTCCGGACCAGGCTGGTTCGCTATGCCAGGGGACTTGCGCGGTTCGCTGTCGCGTCTGCGAGACCCCGCCGTAAGGAGGCTACTCGCGGGGCCGGTGGTGGAGTGTTCGGCGGTTCGGGAGAGGTGACCCACCTCTTCGTCGACCCATCGCGACGGGGCGAGGGAGTGGGTAGAGCTCTGCTCGACGAGGCAGCCAGGCGGGCCAGAGCGGCAGGCTTGGTGGAACTGGAACTGGTTACCCCGCCCGATCTCGCCGCGCGCCGGTTCTACGAGCGCGTGGGTTGGCAGGAGACCGGGGAACTCACCAGCCGCAGTGGGGAAGTGTTCATCCGTTACCGGCTTCCCGTCGGATGAGAGACGAGGGCTGCCGCGAGCTCAGGCGCAGCCCGGCACGGGGGTGAGGTTCACGCTCACCGGAACAGCCGGCAGGGGCGGCACGCCCAGGACGGCGGGGTCGATCGCGTCGGCCATCACCGCCGCGCCCGTGGCATTGGGGTGTAGGTGATCGCCGGAGTCCAGAGCCGGAAACATTGATGCGGGCTGGCAGGATCCGTTGTAGACGTCCGCCAGCGCGGCGTAGAAGTTGATCACCCCGTCGAAGGCTTGGGTTTCGCCCATCCAGTGGTTGACCTGGTCGAGCTCCGCCTGACGAGCCGGGCTCCATCCTTCGCTGCCCATCCGGGGTGTCAGGGTCACCGCCACGACCCTTGCCCCCGATGCATGAGCGGCGGCTGCTGCTTGGCTCAGCCCGTCGACTACCGAAGCGGCGCTCGCGCCGAAGTACAAGTCGTTGGTTCCCAGGAACACCACCACTGTGGCGACCCCCGGAAACGACAAGGCGTCGTAGGTGAGGCGATCCACTCCCGGCGGCCCGCCACCGCTCGCCGAATAATTCGGTGTCACCGCGGTGAGGGTGTTGGCCGTGATCGCTTCATTGACAACCGGTGGTCGCTCGAAGACCGGCAGCGCCTGGATTCTCGCCTGAAGCAGGTCGGTCCAGCGGGCCGCGCTGTTGAACCCGTCGGTGATCGAATCGCCGAGGACCACGATGCTTCCTGGCTCGGTCGCGTGGCCGGCGGGCGGCGCAGGCCTTTGCACGTCGACGGCGTCGACCAGGCGGCTCCAGGGCGCCCGGTAACCGAAGCCGGCAGCTGAAGCCGCTCCGGTCAGGTTCCCGCTGCCGGGGGTTGACAGGAACGACGGGGTGGAAGCCTCGCAGCAGGGATAGTGGGAACTGATCAGGTTCGAGCCGGTGACGAACACGCTGACCGCCAGCATCTGAGGCGCGTTACTGGGCAGGGCGACCGGGTCGCTCAGGGCCCATCCCCCCGCCGGTACGACAGTGGAGTCTTGCCCGGCGAAGCGCAGCCGGTGAAGCGAGTGGGCGTCCACGGCGGCGCCGGCGGTGCTGCGTCCGACGCTTGCCGCCCCCACGGTCAGGGGAGCCTTTCCGAACTGATTCGAGATCCGCACCCGCAGCGCCAAACTGTCTACCGGGATGTCTACGAGGGTGCGCACGGTGGCGTCGGTGACCGTCTGGTAGCCCCATGCCATGGCCGAGCCCCACCCGACCTCCCAGCGCGGCGGGGACCTGACGGTGCTCGAGTTGGGTGGTCCCGGCTGCACCCGGTTCCGGCCGGCCGCGACCGACGTCGCGACATGCCCGCCGACCCGGGTGGGTCCGTTTTCCATGATGCTCCACGTACCCAGCGCGGCTGCGCCCAGCAGCACCGCGGCGCCGATCACGGCCAGGGCATGGCGCCTGGCCGGCCTCACTGGGGGGCTCCCGGACACACCCCGTCCTGGGTGACGGGCGATCCGGCGAAGAGCGTCGCGCCCGGCGGGGCGGACGAGCTCAGCGCGGCCAGCCCACTACGCGCGGCCGTGTCCCCGCGCAGGTACCCCTGCCAGAACAGCACGCTCACCCGATCGACCGTCCGCTGGTACGTGGTCCCGGCAGGAGACGGGGAGACCCCGTTCTGCAAGTACGGGGCGTGATGGCCGGCGCCGGGCAGGTCCAGGTAGAACCGGGCGGCTCGCGCGCTGTCGTAGATCTGCTGCGAGCAGGCTGGAAGGTTGACGCGGTCTGCGCCGCCTTGCACAACCAGAGCCGGGACGGAGATGCCTGTGTAGGTGCCGCTGAAACTGGTCAACTCCGCACCCGCGAACATCGCGGCAGCCTTGACCCTGATGTCGAGGCAGCAACTGTTGGCCACAACCGCGTCGGTGACATCACCGCCGTCGGAATGCCCGGCCGCACCGATACGGGTCGGGTCGACAGCGCCCGAAAGCAGACCGGTCCGCGAAGCCGACAGGGCCAGGATCTCGTCGATCACGCTGCGCAGATCAGCAGGGTGGTTGACGATGTCCGCCTCGTAGAGCCCCCCGGGGTCACCGGGAGCTGTGAACGGGTAGTGGGGCACAGCGACCACGAAACCTGCCTGCGTCCACGCGCCCACGAGAGTGGTGTAGGCCGCCGGATCGATATCGAACCCGGGCGAGAAGACGATCAACGGGTACGGAGCGCCGGCTCCCGACACCGAAGCGGCGGCACCGGGCCGGGCAGCTGGATAGAAGACCTGTACCGCAAAGTCGCCGCCAGAGGCGGAAACGTTCAACGTCGTGAAACCCACCGCGGCCTGAGAACGTGCCGGCGGCGGGGGAGGTGGGCGGGCTGGGGCCGAAACGGTGGGCTCAGGTCGGCGAGGCGCCGCAGAGCGATGCTCCGGCGGGTTGCCGCGAAGCAGGATCAACGCAGCGGTGCCGGCAGCGCAGAGCAGCACTACCGCGACGAGCATCGCGTGCCGATGGCGGCTCGTGGCGGGCAAGATCAGGAGGGTACCGGGCGGCTCCGACGCCATCACCGCGGACGGCATCGAGCCGCTTCAGCGGAGCTTAAGGTCTCCCGGGAAATGCTTGTCGTGTGAAAGTGCTCCCCGGCTGGCGGCGGGGCGGAGCGGCACGGACCATAACCTTTTCATCCTCTCGACGAGCCAAACGGCCGAGGACAGCCGACAATGGCCGTTCCCTTCCGTCCCCGGAGCTGCGGCTAAAGGTCCTGATCATGGTGGTCGGCTGCCTGTTCATGGCACTTCTGGCCCGCCTGTGGGACCTGCAGGTCATCGCCGGACCCGCCGCCCAGGTCGCCGCCGTCGACAACGGCATCCGTCTGGTATACACGCCCGCCCCGCGCGGCCTGATCCTGGACCGAAACGGCAACCTGCTGGTCGGCAACCTCGACCGACCGGCCATCGAAGTCGACCGCCTGACCGCACTGGCCCATCCCCACATGCAAGGTCGCCTCGCGCCCCTGCTCGGCATGACTGGCACCCAGCTGCGCCAGGCGATCGACAACCCCCAGTACGCCCCGTACGCCCCGGTGCCGGTCAAGGTCGACGCCACTCCCCAGCAGATCCTCTACATCCAGGAACACCCTGCCAGCTTCCCCGGTGTCAAAGCGACCACCATCATCGTGCGCGACTACACCCCCGCAGGCAAAGCGGCCGCCAACCTCCTCGGTTACGTCGGGCGGATCACCGCCAGCGAGTACAAGACCCTCAAATCCCAGGGGTACCGGCCGGATTCGCAGATTGGCCAGACCGGAGTCGAGGCTGCCTTCCAGTCGGTGCTGCGGGGTCGGCCCGGGGTCACCGAACTGCAGCTCAACTCGCGAGGCCAGGTCCTGTCCACCCTCAAGACCGTCCCTCCCGTACCGGGCACCAACCTTCGCCTCTCCATCGACTCCAACCTGCAGCAGGCGGCCATGGCAGCCCTCACACAGGAAGCAGCAGTCAAACGCACCCAGATCGATCCCGACGGCAGCGGTCACTATCGTGCGACCGGCGGCGCCGCGGTGGTCGAGGATCCCAACAATGGCCAGATCCTGGCCCTGGCGAGCTACCCGACCTACGACCCCTCCCTATTCGCCGGCGGCATCAGCGCCGCCAATTACGCGCAGCTCACCAGCCCGGCTGCCAACTCACCTCTCGATGACCGGGCCATTGCCGGCCAGTACTTCCCCGGGTCCACCTTCAAACTGGTCACCGCCACCGCGGGGCTCGACTCCGGCGTGGTCACACCGAGCTCCTATTACGACGACACTGGCGGCGGGATAACCGTGGGCGGCCACTTCTTCGCCAACGACGGCCACCAATCCTACGGCCCGGTCGCGCTCCCGTTCGCGCTCACCGTCTCGGACGACGCGTACTTCTACCACATTGGCGAAACGCTCTACGACAACCAATCGGTGTACGGCAAGGACTTCTTTCAGAGCACCGCGGCCCGCTACGGGTTCGGGCATGCCACCGGGATCAACCTTTCGGGCGAAGGCACCGGCTACGTCCTCACGCCGGCTCAGAAAGCCAAACTGCACCAGCAGTATCCGCAGGCCTATCCCTACGGCAACTACTACACCGGTGACGCCATCGAATCGGCCATCGGACAGGACGACGTCGCTGTCACCCCACTGCAGTTGGCCAATGCGTACGCAGCGTTCGCCAACGGCGGCACCCTGTGGTCGCCAACCATCGCTCTCGACGCGGAGACAGCGTCCGGAAAGGTCGTCCGAACCTTCTCCGCCAACAAACTCGGCGCCGCGCCCCCGCTCACCCCCGCGCAGCGCCAGGCGATGACCGCCGGTTTCGTTGGTGTCACGTCCAATCCCTCGGGCACCGCCTTCGGGTCCTTCGGGAAGACCGGCTACCCGATCGCCGTCGCGGGCAAGACCGGTACCGCCCAGGTGGTGTTCGGCATCCCGCACAACTCGCCCGCCTACAAGCAGACGACCTCTGTCTTCACGTCGTTCGCTCCCGCCAACGCGCCCGCGTATGTCGTCGATTGCTTCATGTCCCAAGCCGGATACGGCGCCGACGCCGCCGCCCCGGTAGCGCGCCAGATCTATGACGTGCTGTTTCACCAACCCGTCCTGCCCGTCCCCCTCAGCGGTTACTGACCCGTGACGGGTGGTGTCCGCAGACTCCTTCGCCTTGTGGCGCTGATCGCCGCGTTCGCGGCCGCGCTGTCTGCCTCGGTCATCGCGTTGGGGATCATTGGCGACAACACACTGCACAACGCGGCCAGCGCCACCGAACTGCCCCTCCCTCCTATGTCCGTGCAGATGCGAGTCGGGTCATCGGTCTACGCAGACGATGGGCACACCGTGCTCGCCGTCCTGCACGGTCCGAAGCTGCGCATACCTGTCCAGCTTTCGCAGGTCTCGCCCACGCTGATCCGCGCGGTGCTTGACACCGAAGACCATGGTTTCTTCGTCCACGGCGCGTTCGACGTCACGTCAATCATGCGCGCCGCTCTCAACGACGCCTCAGGCAGATCACTGCAAGGTGGATCCACCATCGCCCAGCAGCTTGCGAAGCAGATGTACCTGACGCCCGTCAGGAAGCTCTCCAGGAAGGCCAAGGAGCTGATCGTGGCGTGGCGGCTCGAGCACACCTATACCAAAGGCCAGATCCTCGACGCTTACCTCAACAGCATTTACCTGGGAAACGGGGCGTATGGCGTGCAAGCCGCAGCGAAGACCTACTTCGCTGAACCCGCCTCGGCCCTGGACCTGGCCCAGTCGGCGCTGTTGGCCGGGATGATCCAGGATCCCGGGGGATACGACCCGATCGCCCATCCCGCCGCCGCCCGTGCCCGGCGGGCCCAGGTCCTCCAGCGCATGGTCGTCTACCACGACATCACCCCCGCCCAGGAGGCCGCCGCCAACACCGCTTCCCTGCCCACTGCCGCCGAGCCCCCGGCACCGACCGTGCACGGCGACGGTTACTACGTACAGCAGGTCAAAGACGAACTGCTCGGGCCGGGCAGCCCGCTCGGGTCCACCTACACGCAGCGCTACAACGCCCTGTTCAACGGTGACCTGAAGATATACACCAACCTGGACCCGGCGATGCAGATTGCGGCCCAATCCGCCGTGGCCGCCGGCACCCCGTCCAACTCTGGCGGCTTCGAACAGGGCCTGGTGTCGATAGACCCTGCAAACGGCAGAGTCACGGCACTTGTCGGCGGACCTGGCACCGCGAGCTCCCAGTTCGACGTGATGACTCAAGGGCTGCGCCAACCCGGTTCAGGGTTCAAGCTGTTCACCCTGCTCGCCGCCCTCCAAAAGGGATATTCGGTGAGTGACACGGTCGACAGCCGCGCGCCGTGCGCGATCAGGTTCCCCGGCAACGACTCGCTGATCACCCACCCGATCAGCAACGACACCGGACCAGGGGGTGGGGTCATAACCTTGACAACGGCTACGGCGGATTCGGTGAACTGCGCGTACATACGCCTCGCCCATGAGGTCGGTTTGGCCAA
>DATLUM010000085.1 GCA_035533095.1 Acidimicrobiales bacterium
CTCCGTGATCGGCGTGCAGGTCGGCGTAGAAGCGGCCGAGCTCCTCGCCCAGCACGCGCGACAGCGGCACCGGGGCCGCCTCCACCATCGCCACCTCCACGTTGAGCTGGCGGGCGGAGGCAGCCACCTCGCAGCCGATCCATCCGGCTCCGATGACGACCACTTTGGATGCGGACGCCAGAGCTCCTCTGAGCCGGTCCGAATCGGCCAGGTCCCGCAGGTACAAGACGCCTTCGAGCTCCGCGCCGGGGAGGGACAGCTTGCGCGGCTCGGCACCGGTGGCGAGCAGGCAGGAATCGAAGGGGATCCGCTCACCGTTGTCGAGGACGATCCGCCTCCTGCCGATGTCGAGTGCTTCTACGCGGCGGGACAAGCGGAGACCGATGTCGTTGGCCCCGTAGTAGCCGGCTTCGTGAACGAAGATCTTCTCCTGTTCGGTCGAGCCCTGCAGGTAGCCCTTTGAGAGCGGCGGACGTTCGTAAGGTCGCACAGGCTCCTCGCCGATGAGCAAGATCTCGCCTTCGAAGCCTTCGCTGCGCAGAGTCTCCGCCGCTTTGGCGCCGGCGAGGCCCGCGCCGACGATGACGAACCGGGGTCCGCTCATTTCGCCGCCACCTCGAGTACCCCTCGGGCCAAGGGGACGGCCAAGAGGTCCATGAGCCCGAACAGGGCGGCGACCACGGCTCCCAGGAGGCCGACTGCTATCAACCACCGCGCTGCATCGACGAGCGAAACGGAGCCGTTGCTGTTGACCCGACTGATGATGTCGAACACCAGACTCGCCACCCAGGCCCCAACGGGGATGGTCACCAAGATGGGGTGAAACGGGTGACCGTAGGGCCCGGCGAGGGTGGAAACCGGTTGCCTGTCCCGGCTAGGTGTGACTGTCGACATGACGCACCTCTTTCGTTCAGGCCTTCTCGCGCATTGCCCTCACCTGAATATAACTAATAGCAGTATACGAAATCAAGTTTCGCCCTGTAATCATCGGAATTGATTCCCTTATCGACTACCCACATTTGAGATATTCTTCACCTGTGAACGAAGAGGAGGCGGTGGCCGCCCTGTCACTGCTCAACGACGACGTCCGGCGGCGCCTCCACCGCTTCGCCCGCCAATCGCCCGATCCGGTGACCCGGGAACAGGCGGCGAACGCCATAAGCGTGTCCTCCAAGCTCGCGGCCTTCCACCTGGACAGACTGGTCGATGCAGGTTTGCTGGTAGCCGATCACGAGGTGCCCCGAGGGCTGCGACGCCGGGTGGGACGAGCGCCGAAGCGCTACCGGCCGTCGGGATCGGAGGTGTCGCTGTCCATCCCCGCCCGTCGCTACGACCTCGTCGGGGAGATCCTCGTTGACGCCATCAAGGAGATCGACCCGCTGAGAAGCCCGGAGCAATCGGCCTGCCGGGTCGCCTTCGCACGCGGCCATGAGATCGGTCGTGCCCGCAAAGAGGAGCTGAGGCGGGGCCGACTCGGGGCCGAGCGAGCGGTCGGCGAAGCCAGGGGCCTGCTCGAAGGACTCGGTTTCGAGCCTGTCGCCGAATCGAACGGTCTCGCACTGAGGAACTGCCCGTTCCACGCGCTGGCGCAACGTTCCCCAGAGGTGGTCTGCGCCCTCAATGCCGCGTTCATCGATGGTTTGCTGCGGGGCCTCGGCAACGACACCGTCGTAGCCGAGTTGGCGCCCGAAGCCGGCCTGTGCTGCGTGAGGGTGCGGCCGCCCTCGTCGTAGCCTCCAAGAGCCAGCAGCGTCCGGTGTGAGCGGGCCTCCCCCTCTTCCCCGGTCAGCTGGTGGTGAACGTGGCGGTGGCCATGACCTTTCCGTCGGGCCCGATCAACCGGGCGCCTACGAGCTCTGAGGTTGTCTGCGGATCGGGAGCGCCCCACTTGCCGCTGCCTTCGACGAGCTGGAAGTCTCCAACCGTGATCACGGTCCCGTCGCGCGCGACGAGCTGGCACGTCACCGTCCCGGTCAGCGCGGCGTGATCAACGTTCATGGTCACCCACGTGGGATGACCGCCCACGTAGACGGTTCCCACGGAGCGTTCCCCTTGGTGGAGCACGGCGGTCAGTTCGGCCGGTTCGAGGTGACGCGATGGGCCAGTGAGGTCCGTGACGGCGAATCCGATGACGCCTGCGATTGCTGCGGCCAGGGCAGCAGCAGCCGTAACCAGTCGAAAACGACGGCTGCCCTCGGACCGGTGGCCGATGGCCGCGAGCACCGAGCGATCGAACCCGAGTGGTGGCTCGGCATCGGGGATCAAATCGAGCAGTTGGTCACCGACTGCTCCGGTCTCGTCAACCTCGTAGCGGCACGCGGTGCAACTCGAGAATGGCCACCTCTCCCGGCCCATCCTGGACCGGTCCGAGCAGGCGAATGAGGTCCCTAGGATCGACAGGGTCGGCCGTGCTGCCGGCGCTGTCCGGTGGGTAGGCGGTTGCGCGCCGGTAGCTCGCGTGCCTAGAAAGCTGGATGTGCCCCCCGCTTCCGGCAAAGCAGGACCTCAGCCGACGCCCGAGACGGCCC
>DATLUM010000086.1 GCA_035533095.1 Acidimicrobiales bacterium
TCGCACTTACGGGATCGAGGACCGCTTCACTCGGCTCCGGCGGCGGGGCCTGCTCACCGCCGCCGAGATGGCCGACCACCTCGGCGTCGATCCGCACACCGTTCTGGTCTGGCGGCGCGCCGGGCTGCTACGGTCCGAGGCCTACAACGACAAGAGTCAGCGGCTGTACTACCCGCCCGGGCCGGACGCCCCCGTCAAGCACAAGCGCAAGTTCGGCAGGCGCCCACCGGCCGAGATCGTCATCCACGGTTCCCATGAGGTGCAGTCAGTTGCGTGACCCTTGTCCGTGGGCCGCCGCGCCCTACAAGGGTCCAGGAGCACCCCATAGTGAGCCGCCAACTCCTGGTAGGCCTGGTTCAACGCCGGGTCGTAGATGTCCGGGCGGACCACCCCCGTCTTCAGGTTGTCCGGCTTCTGTGCCCGGCCGAGTTATGTGGCCGGCGCCGCCGCTCGCCCTTCCTTCGGAATTCGGCGGGCGCGGGGCGACGCCGGGACTGGTCACATAACGGTCAGAGCGAATCCAACCATTTCAGGAGCGACTCGTCGGACCTCCAGACGGGCGCGGTGCGGAGCCCCGCCGAAGAACCCGGAGGTTCCGTCGCTCGGAGAGCCGCCTCTTTGGCCTTGGTGTTGATTTCGGCGTAGCGGTTGGTGGTGGAGAGGTCGGCGTGGCCGAGCCAACCTCGGATGACGTTGACCTCCACGCCAGCTTCGACGAGATGGACCGCCGCGGTGTGCCTGAAGATGTGAGGCGTGACCCTCCGGGCGGTGCCGGGGTCATCGAAACCGGTGCAGTGGCGCCGCACGATCTTGTAGATGCCGAAGCGGGTGAGCGGAAGCCTGTTCGCGGAGAAGACTGGACTGGACGGCGTCGCCGGCGGGTCGAACGAAGCGATCAGCGACGTCAGCAACGCGGCCGTCTGCTGCCAGAGCGGGCAGGTCCTCCACTTGTCACCCTTCCCGTGCAGGCGCACGAGCGGGTGCTCGCCGAGGTCGAGATGGTTCACCCGCAGGTCGGCCACCTCCTGAACCCGGGCACCGGTGTTGTAGAGGAAGAGCACGAGCGCGCGGTCGCGGAGGGCGAGTCGACCCACGCGCGGCAAGTGCCGCATGAGATCCTCGACTTCGTCCTGCTCGAGGAAGTGCGTTTCGGGCGGGGCGGCCCGCTTCATGGGGATGGATGCGACACGCTGGCACACGCCGAGCATCTCAGGTGCTCGTCCAGCGATGTACTCGAATAGGCAGTGGACGGCGGCCAGGCGCTGGTTGCGCGTCCGGGTGTGGTTGCCGCGTTCCGCTTCGAGGTAGCGGATGAAGCCGACCACCCTGTCGAAGGTGAGATCGCCAAGTGTGATCCGCGTGATTTTGCGGTGGCTGTCCGCCGAGACGAACCGGAGGAACAGCCGGAGCGTGTCGCGGTAGCTGCGTACCGAAGACGGTCGAAGGCCCTTGACGGTGACCAGGTGGTCAAGGAAGAACGAGTGGATGACGCGCCCGACGGGCTCTGTGTCCAAGGTCACGGCGCCACCTCCGACCAGGCAGCTTCGGCGAAGGCTTCGAATCTGCGGTTGGCCTCGGTCAGGAGTTCCGGAGTGATGGTCAGATACACCGCCGTGGAACTCGGCGCGACATGGCCCATGAACGTCGAGAGTTGATGCAGGCGGGTCGCCGGGTCGACGCCCTCCCGATACCAGCGGAGCAGGCAGCCGACCGCGAACGAGTGACGGAGATCATGCAGCCTGGGTGGCGACACGCCGTCCGGGATGGTGAGGTTCAGCTTGACGACCAGCTTGTGAAAGACCTGGCTGGCGGTGCAGGGATGAATGGGCCTGCGGCCGTCGAACGTGAAGAGGGGCTCCCGAAGGATGTCCTCCCCGATTCGGCCGGCCCGACGGAGTTCGAACTGCTCGGTGACCACCCGGGCGATCAGTGGCCCGTGTGGCACCAAGCGGCTCTTGCCGAACTTGCCGCCGCGGACGACGAGCAAGCTCTGCTGGATGTTCACGTCGCCCAAGCGCAGCCCGCACGCCTCACCAGCGCGGAGGCCGAGTCCATAGCAGACGGCGAAGATGGCATGGTACGTCGCTCCACGCTGCGCGGCCCGCGAGTTGTCGGGCAGGGCGGATGCAGCGGCGAGCAATCGCCTGGCCTCGATGGCGTCAAAGAGGAACGGGGCCCGTGTCGATGTGACTCGCCGGCGCCGCGTCCGTAGCGGCGAGACGGGCAGACGTTGGTGGTTCACGGCCCAGTCGAGGAAGCACCGAATCACTCCGAGCAGGTGGTTGAAGCTGCGAGGACGATGCCTGGGCCGTGAAGCGAGAAAGTCTTCGAGGAAGCCCGGCGTCACCTGAGCCAACTGTCCGATGGAGCGAGCATCTGCGAACCGCACCAGCAGCCCCAGTTCGTGGTCCTCGCTTCGATACTTCCGCCCGAGCGCCCGCTTGTGTTTCACGAAGTCGTCGACGGCTGTCCTGAGCATGGTGGTCACCGAAGAACCTCCTCGCCGTCACCCAGCGCAACCTGCCGGAGCGACTCGAGGGCCACCTTCGCGTAGATCTGCGTCGATGCGGGCGAACGATGCCCAACGAAGTCGCCAATCGTCTTCAACGAGAACTCGTTGTCCACGAGGCGCTGGACCAGAGTGTGGCGCAAGGTGTGGGAGCCCGGGCGCGGAACGTCAACCCCCGCCCGCACCAGATAGGCCCGAGCACACGATGAGATCGCGGCGGCACCGATGGGCCGCAGAGGAGCCACCGCTCGGAAGAACACGCGTCGATCTGTCGTCTGCGGCCGGCCGCGTTGCAGGTAGTCGGCGAGCGCCTCCCCGACTGATTTCGACAACGGAAAGGCCGTCGAGTGGCCTGCCTTCCGCTCGGGTACGGCCACTCGCTCCCGCTTCCAGTCGACGTCGTCGAGTGTGAGGGCGGCGACTTCACGCGCCCGCAAGCCGTAGGTCACCAGCAGCAGCAGGATGGCGTAGTCGCGTCTCCCACACGGGGTCCGCCTGTCCACACCGCCCAGCACCTTCCCGACGTCCTCCCAGGATATGGAGCGCGGAATGCTCGACAGCCTGTAGACCTGAGGCCATTCGACGGTGCTGCTGAGGTCGCTTCCGAGAACGCCCTCTCGGTAGGCGTAGCGCAGGAAGACCCGTAGGACGCCGCAGCAGTCACGCACGGTGGTCTTCGCCAGGCCGGCCCCCGAACGGTCCGCGACGAAGGCGCTGAGGACGGTGGTAGACACCTGCGGCAGCTGGATCCGAGCCCTCTGCAGGTAGGCCTCGAAGCGGTCCAGGTGGAATCTGTACGCGTTCACAGAGGCCGGGCGCAGCCCGCGCTCAGCAATCAGGAACTCGAAGAAGCCGGGAGCCACCTTGGCGAAGGGGTTCTGGCGATGTCGGCGCCCGCTCCCCTCGAAGTCGGGGACGACGAGCCCCAGCATCTGCTCGACCGGGCCCCGTACCTCCTTGCCCACGAGCCCCGCGACCGCCCCGTTCTGGCGTGCGCGGCGGAATCTGCGGAGGCGCTCAGCGACGAAGGCTTCGACGTGAGGTCCGAGCTCGGCGACGTCCGCTGCTCCTCTCTCCCGCGCGAACTGGCCGAAGGCGAAGAGGAGCGGCACCCTCGAGCGGACGCAACGAGCGGCATACCCCTCGTCGGACAGCCACTCGGCGTACCGCTCCAGTTCCGGCCCGATCCATGAGGCTCGGATCCGATCGACGGTCGACGGCTTGACGAAATACGCCTCCAACATGGACAACCTCCTTTCCACGGATGGGTCAGGAGGAAGCTTGCTCCAGCCGGGAGCGCGTTATGTTGCCGACTTCAGGCCCAGGCGGCGACGCTCCTATTCCTGCAGGCGGTGCCGGCCACATA
>DATLUM010000087.1 GCA_035533095.1 Acidimicrobiales bacterium
CGCGGATCGTCGTTGTCGACCTCGTAGGTCCCCTCGTCGAGCCAGTGCCGCTGCCACTTGCGCTCCACTGCGTCGAAGTCGTAGGCGCGGGGCACGGGCAGCATGCTAAATGGTCCGAGCGGTCCCCCGGTCCCCCGGTCCGGCGAGGTCCGGCGAGGTCCGGCGAGGTCCGGCGAGGCGCTAACCTCGCGCGTCGTTGCTACGGGGGCGTAGCTCAGTTGGTAGAGCGCTTGACTGGCAGTCAAGAGGTTCGAGGGTTCGAGTCCCTTCGCCTCCACCCATAAGGCCAGGTCAGCGGCTTGCGAGGGTCGGTGACAAGCGGTGACAGCGGGTGCTTGTCAACGGTTTGTCAACGGGACTTCGAGGGGAGTGGGGCTTGTGCGGTCCCGGTTCATGGGGCTTGGGTAACCTTCGGCTGCCATGGTCCCGGACGCGCTGAGCAATAGCGAGACGCTGACGCAATACGGACACTCAGACTCTCGACCGCCGTTCCGGAACAGGCCCCGGGAGTGGACAGAAGACGAGATCTCGCTCATCAGGGGTCCGTTGGGCAAGGAAGAGGCTGCCAGGGCCGTCCGGGATCGGAGGTGGGAGGTGAGCGCAAAGGACCAGGTTCGTCAGACCACGGCCGGTCGTCTCCGCATGGCCGGCTTCAGCGTGACCAGTACCGGGACACCCCGCAACCCGGGTCATGTGTCCGTAAGGATTGATCTGGAGAAAGTGTGGGATGATGATGCCTGCGCCCGTTTCGACGAGTGTTTTGGGAACTGAGGATCAATGTCTGATCTAGCTGAGGTGCAGCCGGGCACCCGCCCTTGGGAGCCGGCTCGGGGGGCGAGTCTGGCGGTCGTCCTACACCGGTATGACCGCCCCCTCATCGGGACCTTCGATCAGCACGGTACTCACTACCTGTTTCGCTGCTTGGCCGGTGAGGTCGAGCGGGCGAACTTCTGGTCGTACGTCCGCGTCGATCCGGACCAAGAGGCCAAGCTCGCGGACGTCTCCGCGGAGCTATTTGACGAAGCGATAGACGAAGCATCCCAAGGACCAGGAGTCCTCGCTATCGCTGTCGACGATCGGATCGTCGCGTCAGCATTGATCGACGACCTCGACATCGACCTTTCGCCCGTCATCAGCCAGCTTGCCAGCCGGGGGTTGGCCATACTCCGCGAGGAGGAAGCGGCCCTGCAAGAGGTAGCGGCCGCGGTCTGATCTATCCCAGCAGGCTCGCGGATAGTGCCGCCCCAGCCTCCTCGGCCATACCGGGCAAGGTATGCGCGTAGATCGACAACGTGATCGTTGGCGAGCTGTGGCCGAGCATCTCGGAGACGACCTTCACCGGCACTCCTGAGGCCAGCATGAGGCTCGCAGCGGTGTGCCGGAGGTCGTGCAGCCGGATCCTCGGGAGTTCGAGCGCCCGGGCCTTCCTGTCGAACCACTCCGAAATCGAGTCCGGGTAGTACGGGGCGCCGAGTTCGTCAGCCACCAGCCAACCGGCGTCCTCGTACGCCGGACCCGCCGCCAGCTTCTCTGCCGCCTGACGGGCCTTGTGCGCCCGCAGGAGCGCCACCAGGTGGGCGTCGAGAGGGATGGACCGGCGACCTGCTGCCGTCTTGGGCGTGCTGTCCGCCGCCTTGCCATCCACGACCACCCGGGTCCGGTTGATCCGAATCACTCCCCCTTCGAGATCCACGTCGGTCCACCGCAGGCCACACAACTCGCCACGCCGTAGGCCGCGGGTGAGTAGCAGCGCCCAGGCGAAGGCAAGGCGATCGTTGCTGGTCGCCGACAGGAAGGATCACCCGCCTGACGACCGACTGGCAGCGTGAACGCGACCAGTTCGCCCACCGGTCGCTCAGGGTGTCGCCCGCCACGTTCGATGGCGATGAAGGCGACACGATCCGTGAGCATCGAGTCGTGAGCGTGCTGTCGCCCTCGTGGTGATCATCGGTGGCGTGGCGACGCGGGCGCCGTGTGGGGAATTGCTACTCGGCCGTCACCTCGGTCACCGCGGCTCTGGTTGAGGACTCGTCAACGATCGCCTTGGCGTCGGCGAACGCGGCGACAAGGGACTGCACGGCCAGGTTGTTGACGGTCCGCGGGACGCCCCGGGACACCTGGTGGATGAGACCGAGGGCATCGTCGGAAAAGAGGGTGTCGGACCTACCGGCGAGCTTCAGGTGGTGGGCCACGTAGTCGGCGGTCTCGGCTCGATCCATGCCCGTCATCGAGTAGCGCAGCGCCACCCGCTGGTCCAAGGCGGCGAAGGCCCCGAGCCGGATCCGCCGGCGAAGCGTCGGCTGGCCGACGAGGAGACATGCGAATGGCGCGTGGGAGTCCATGTCGGCGTTGGTGAGGAGGCGGAGTCCTTCGAGCTGGTCTGCGTCGAGCATGTGGGCCTCATCGAGAACCACCACGACCCGCCGCCCCCGCTCGTGCTCTTCGACGGCGAGGGCGTCCGCGGCTTGGGGGATCAGCGACGCCCGGTGGAACCTCGGGGTTCCCCCCAAGGTGGCCACGATCGTCGAGTAGAGGCCGCGCACCCCGACCGTCGGGTTGCCGAGATAGATCACGGTGTGGCGGCTGGCGTCGAGGCCAGCCAACGCAGCGCGCACGGCGACGGTCTTGCCGGCGCCGACCTCGCCGGTGACGACACCCATGACGCGCTCCTCGACGCACCAACCGATCCGAGCGACTGCTTCGGCATGGGACCGGTGGGCATGGAGCATGGACGGAGCGAGATCCTTGGCGAAGGGCATGCGGGTGAAGCCCCAGTGGGCCCGGAGACGGTCGATGGTCATGGGTGGATCTCCTTGTCGGTGTCGGTGTCGGTGTCGGTGTCGGTGTCGGTGTCGGTCGGAATCTCCGCGCCGGGCAAGACGAGCTGGGAGTAGTTGATGGACCGGGCCTGTTCGGCATCGCGGCGCTCGGCGAGGAGGCCCAGGTAGTCGATGCCGGTGGGGGCCGGCGCCGGGGCCGCCTCGGGGCGGGCCATTGGGTGGGCGTGACGGCCGATCGTGACCGGCAGTCCCTTGCCCATGGGCCGGCCCTGGAAGCGGATCTCGATGGCGGTGAGGTCGAACGGATCGAAGATGGCCTCGACGACAGAGCCCACCAGTGCGGCGTCGACCTCGAAGACGTTGGAGTGCAGCGAGATCGTCGCCGTCTTGGTTACCCGGCGGGTCTCGGACCACAAGAACGCCTCGTGCAGCGCCGCATCGCTCGGAAGCACCGGTGGTCCGGCGGCGAGCAGGCGTTCGATAGGCGCCTCGTTCGTCTCGGAGTGGCGACGCCGGTGATAGACGGTCTCCACCCAGGCGCTGAACAGCCGGTTGAGCTCGGCCAGGTCCGGTGGCGGCTTGGCCTCGATCTCGACGAGGAACTGAAGGCGGACCGTCTCGAAGAACCGCTCGATCTTGCCTCTGCCTTCAGGCTTACCCGGCCGACTGTGGACGAGGGCGATCCCCAAGCTGGCCATCGCCCGCAGCAGCTGCTTGGAGACGAACGCCGATCCGTTATCGACATAGCACCGCCGAGGCACACCTCGCGCAGCCAATGCCGAGCGAAGCGCCGTTTCGAGGCGGACCGTGTCTTCCGACAGCCCCCACCGATAGCCGACGAGGGCCCGCGAATGATCGTCTATGAAAGCGAACAGGTAGGTCTTCCTTCCGGCGATCGGCGGGCCGTGCAGGGCGTCGCCGGTCCACAGATCGCCCGGGGCGGCAGCCTCGAAGCGAGAGAAGGCCCGGGGCGCCGACCCGTCGGGTCGGGTGTTGAGCCCGAGACGGGCGAAGTGCCGCTGGAGGGTACGAGCCGAAGGGCCGCTGCTCTCGGCGGTGCGGACGATCTCGGCCACCTGGGCGGCGGTGCGTCGAGGGACCTCGCGCTTGAGGGCTTCGGCCAGCTCGAGCAGGCGCTCTTCGGTCACCGGCACTCCGGTGCGTGGCACCGGGGCGAGCGCCTCGAACCCACCGGCCCGATAGGCGCGGATCCAGCGGTCGATCGTCCCGCGGCCCACCTTGACCCGGCGGCCACCCGGACCGGCGTGGTCCACAGCGGCCAGCTCGCGCACGAGCACGCCACGTTGGCGAATGGTGAGGGCGGCGTCGGCCGCCTCGCGGATGAGGGAGTAGCGGAAGAGCGCGACGTCTCGTTGCGCCTCGTTCATGGGGTCTTGGCCTCCTCTGTCGATGGACGCCGAGACCCTTGCCGCTCACACCGGCGCTGCCCAGGGTGAGCTCGTGTTGGAAAGCAGGCCCCCGGCAGTCACCACCGAGGCGAGGGACCACACGGGGCGTGGCCCAAAGCGGCGGACCGCCACGATCCCGAGCACACCGATGGCCTCGACGGCGTCGAAGAACGCCGAGCCACCGGGCGAGCGGCGGTCGTGGATGGGGTCGATCGCGTGTGCCCAGCGGGTGAAGTGCTCCCGCAGTCGCTCGGCCATTGCGGCGAACCGGCGCAGCCAGCCCCGCACCGTCGACGCCGGTCGACCCAGGCTCGCGGCGATGGAGCGGTGGCCGGCACCGTTGGCTTTGGCGACGAGGGAGGCCCCCACCACTTCGACACCGTCACGCCGACGGACGAGCGTGTCTTCTGGGACAAGGACGTGGGTCACCGCGCATGCCCCACAGATCGACCGTCGGAACCGTCGGCGCTCGACCGAGCCGAGCCGGCGGATCTCGCGTTCGACGCTGTTGCCCCACGGCCGCAAGGCAGTCCCGCAGCCAGGACAGGCCAGGCTGCCGGCCACAAGGTCCGACTCGACGCGGGCGGCGTCGGTCCCTACGATGAGCACAGCGGAGCTCCGGCTTCGTCAGGAAGGGCCCCCTCGTGATCTTCCAACGGTCAGGCGAGGGGGCTCTTGCGCGTTCAGGTCGTGCTCACGCTGGCGCCCTCCGCACTTCGAGGGCAAACCCTGACCGGCCCCGCCCCGTCCTCATCAACGGCGGCGTCGCCACCACGACCACCAACTCATGTCCACCGTCGGTGTCCGTCAGGGTCCCCGTTGTGATCAATCAACGCGGCGCCCGACACTCAGGGACGTCGACTACGTCTACGTGTTCGCCGACGGGATCCACTTCAACGTCCGCCTCGAAGAAGCACGGCTATGTGCCCTGGTCATCGTGGGTGTCCGTTCGGACGGGACCAAGGAGCTGGTCTCGATCTCCGATGGCCACCGGGAGTCGATCGAGTCCTGGGCCGACGTG
>DATLUM010000088.1 GCA_035533095.1 Acidimicrobiales bacterium
CGACGTCGAGCTCGGTCGACCACTCGCCGTGCGGCTCGAGCCGGACATTGAAGGACAAGCCGTTCTCGTCGAAGCGGACCGGAGCGATCGCCGAGATGACTGTCGCGCGCTTGAACGTCTCGCGCTCGTAGCTGAGCACCAGGCGGCCGCGTTCGACGCGCGTCGAGTAGCTGCCCTTCTTCCTGAGCGCGTCCTTGACCTCGAACAGGTCGGCGAAGTCGCAGCCCGCCTCGACGCGAATGGTCAGATCGACCGGCTGCTCGTCGTGGTTCAAGAACGTGAGCTCCTCGTGGAAACCGCCGCCGACAGCGCGGAGGCGGATTACCGAGAGCTTCGCGTCGACGTACACGGTGCCAGTCCCCGGCACAAGGAAGAAGCGCGTCTCGAAGTACTGCAGGTCGTCGACGGAGAGCGGATTCAACCGCTGGCCGTTCACCGTCAACACCCACCTCGAGAGAAACCGCGTGTCGAACGAGAAAAGCCCGGTCGGATCGGTCATCGACGCCTCGATGTCGCCCCGCGTGTCGCTGACCACGAACGTGTTCCCGTCGAGGATCTTGACGAGATCGTCGCTCATGACCGCCTCCTCGCGAAACCGGCCACGCGTCCCTTGCGCCGACCCTCCGGAGGCCCGGGAAAGAGCCGCTGGAACAACACCAGCAGCCCCACGTCGCCCTCAAGGACCAGTGCACCCCGCAGCACCGCCGCGATCGCGTTCACATCGCCGCTAACCACGCCGTCGAAGAGCCTCTTATCCGCCCGCAGGACGCAATCAGCGGCGGCGTTCCGGCGCGACACAGCGACATCGCCCTTCGTCACAGAGACGAGCCAGCGCTCGGTCCGCTTCCCATCAGCAAGATCGACCCGGACTGTGCCCGTCGCCTTCTCGAGCAGCCCTTCGTGCCCACGCCGGCCGAGCTCCCCGAAGAACTCCGCCGTCGGATCAGCCATCAACTTCCCTCCCAGGTCGATTCTCCAGCGGGCGCCGGCGCCTCCTCATCGGCTCTTGTTGTAGCCAACCTCAAGCGGCTGCTCCTGCGTGAGGTGACCCGTCGCGACCACCGCCTCCCCGCGGCGCAACTCATAGCAATAGCCGAAGCCCGGGCATCAGCGTGCGAACGATACGCAAACGGATCCAACGAAGTTCAGGTTTCCACGATGCTGCGTTCCCGAGCGGGCCGGTCACTTCGTTTCCGGCGTGCGTGGTCAGGCACCTTTGGTGATGGATTCGGCAGGACTTGGCGCACCGGCTTCAGGACCGCGGCACTCGTGTTCACTATCTTCGCTTTCGTCTCGTCGCCGCGGACCACTCGCTGGACGCCCCTCGCTGTCTGGATCGTCATCGCCGTTTTCGTCTGGCAAGGGGCGCCGTACACCGGGACGAGTCTCAACCCCGCGCGCAGCCTCGGCCCCGCCGCCGTCGGCGGGCACTGGACCGACTACTGGGTCTACGTCGTCGGTCCCCTCGGCGGCGCGCTCAGCGCGGTCGCGCTGTGGGCCCTCGTGCCGCGGACCACGCTCACCGCGAAGCTCTTCCACGACCCCTCCTACCGGAGCGTGCTCGGATCGGCCCTCCCCGTGCGCCCCTGACGACGAGTGCGGCCAGCGTATGACCGTGTGTGTCGAGGCGGCCCTCGAGCGTCCCCCTCGCCGGCGTTCTGTTGTAGCCAGAGCTCAAGTGGTGGGCTGGCTCGGTCACAAGCGTCTTCGCCGTCGAACCACTGCGAGTGTTGCCGGTGCCGCCGGGTTCAACCCCTATCTCAGATGGGATTCAGCGCAGACGCGAACTCAGCAGGTCGCCTGTTGGCGACGCAGCGCTCGAAGAGCGCGGCCTGCCTCCCAAGCGACCTCGTGCCGAGATTCCGGCTCGGAACGACTCAACCAGGGACGCTCTCCAACTCGCCTGCGGCCCGACCGCGTTCAAGAAAGCCCACGCAGCCCGCCTCACTCACGCCCTACCGGATAGCCCTTAAGGTCCGGAACCGCCCTTCAGGAAGCACCAGGGCACGGTGGCATTCTTCCTGCTGACGTAAGCGAACTGGGAGTAGCGGTGCCCAGCGGGCAGCACGGCGTTTCCGGTCCGGACGTCGAAGGTGACGCGGTAGAGCCGCTTGAGCAGGGGGCCACCCGCGAGGGGCTCACCTGCTGGCAGACCCATCTTTCGCACGGAGATGATCCGGGGAACAAAAGGCGGCGGCGGGATCACGTACTCGGCCGCTGCCTGCGGTTGCGCCGAGCACCGGGGCGCGACCACAACGACCCGGTATCGCAGCGCCTGGAGCGCTTTCACTGTCTCGCCGCGTGTCAAGGCGTAGACGACCGTCACTCTCCCAACGCCGACAGCTCTGTACACGACGACCACGCTTGCGCCAACGTCCGCGTCCCACAGTGGTCGGACCACGGCCGGATCAACCGGGCGGGCGCCGCGCCAGACGAGCCCGGACGACGCAGAGTGAGATGGAAACGCCATCGCGAAGAGCGTGCCCACCTGGGCGCTGATGTCCGAAACCGAGCCTGCCGGGAGAGGCCCAACCGGGGGAGCGCTCGCCGACGCACCAGCCGCCACGCATCCGACCACGACCACTGCGGCAACCCCACACCGCAACCGCCGGCGAAGAGCCAATCTCATGCCAGCATCATTCGCCGCCGCACCAGACTGCTGCATCAGAGAGAGGCCCGACTCGCTCGGCGGGATTTACGCATGCGCGGCGCCATCACGCGGGCCTCGTCGTAGCCGCTGTGCCCTGTTCGGGCCATCGAGGTGACGAGGTGCGGGTGGCTGCGACCGTCGCGGCAGGGCAAGCAAAATGTGACGGTCCCCTCGTGCAGGTCCGGTCGGGTGGTGACATTCCTGACACGTCGGCCTCGTCGCCGCCCGACCATTCCGCGCCACCGCCCCGCCGCGATGCTCGCCATCGCCGCCGGCGCAGCCCTCGCGAGCCCCTGGACGTGCTGGCGACGCGACCTGATCGGCACCGGGCCCGCAGACGCCGGGAGTCGCAGCCGGCGCCCCCGCCATTGGCTGCCGCGCCCTCGGCCAGCGCGAAAAGAAATCAACCATCCGGTGGCGCTTTCGTCCATCGTCTCCGCGAACCTTCCGCCTTGGCCTTGCGGTCCTTCACCATCACCCGCAACAGATCCGGGCTCGTCTCCTCGGGCTGCTTGCGCAACCAGCCCGAAACGTCCGTCCTGTGCTCGACCACCGTGTTGGTGTGCCCCCGGTTCCGGAGGGTTGGTGTTTATAGACTCGGGCGGCCTTGGGAGGAGGTCGTGCGGGGCGGAAGGCGTATCCGGCGGAGT
>DATLUM010000089.1 GCA_035533095.1 Acidimicrobiales bacterium
TCATCGAGGCGAACGGCCTCGGCAAGCGCTACGGGCGCAAGTGGGCGCTCTCGGAGTGCACCCTCGCCATCCCCGCCAGCAAGGTCGTCGGGCTCGTCGGGCCAAACGGCGCCGGCAAGACGACGCTTCTGCACCTCTCGGTCGGCCTTCTTCGGCCGACCGCCGGGTCGATCGCCGTCCTCGGTGGGCGCCCCGGCGCGACACCAGACAAGCTCGCCCGCGTCGGCTTCCTCGCCCAGGACGCCCCGACCTACGCGGGGCTGTCGGTCCGTGATCACCTTCGGTTCGGCGCGTGGATGAACCCGAGCTGGGACACGGGGCTCGCCGAGGACCGGGTGGCGCGCCTCGGGCTCGACCCTCGCCAGAAGGCGGGGGAACTCTCGGGTGGCCAGCGCGCCCAGCTTGCCCTCACCTTGGCGGTGGCGAAGCGACCGGAGCTGCTCGTGCTCGACGAGCCCCTTGCGAGCCTCGATCCCTCGCCAGGCGTGAGTTCCTCCAGGGCCTGATAGAGGTGGTCGTCGAGCACGGCGCGAGCGTCATCCTCTCCTCGCACCTCGTCACCGACCTCGAACGAGTCTGTGAGTACCTCGTCGTCCGCGTCGACTCGCGCGTCCAGATCGCGGGCGACATCGACGAGCTGCTCGCGACCCATCGTCGGCTGAGCGGCCCACGACGCGACCGCATCGCGCTGCCGAGCGAGCAGCAGGTCATCGGGGAGAGCCACACCGACCGGCAGAGCATGTTCGTCGTGCGAACTTACAAACCGGTGCAGGATCCCTCCTGGACGGTCGAGCAGCTCGGCCTCGAAGACCTCGTCCTCGCCTACATGACCCGTGGCGTCCAAGGAGAGCGCCAGCCGAAGCTGGAGGTCCGCCCGTGATCAGGGTCACGCTTCGACAATTTCGCACGGAGGCGATCGTCGGCTTCGGGGTGCTCGCCGTGCTCGCCATCGTGCTCGCGGTTACCGGCCCGCACCTGGCGCATGTGAACGACACGTTCCAGAGCGCCTGCAAGGCCACGGGAGACTGTGCCACGGCGTCAAACCCGGTGTTGGAGGTCGACAAGCCCCTGCAGAGTGCCGTGCCGTTCATCGTGACGATCACGCCCGCGCTCATTGGGCTGTTCTTCGGCGCGCCTCTCATCGCCCGCGAGTTCGAGACTGGCACGTTCCGCCTCGCCTGGACCCAGAGCGTCACCCGACGGCGCTGGCTTGCAGTGAAGTTGGGTCTCATCGGTCTTGGTTCCATGGCGATCGGTGGACTGCTCACCTCGATGGTCGACTGGTGGGCGAGCCCGCTCGACGCAGCGAACAAGAGCCGTTTCGACGTGGGGCCGTTCGCCTGGCACGGCGTCGCACCGATCGGATACGCGGCGTTTGCGTTCGTACTCGGGGCCACGGCAGGCGTGCTGGTGCGCCGCACGGTCCCGGCGATGGCCGCGACGCTCGTGGGCTTCGTCGCCGCACGCCTCGCGATCGAGCACTGGGTACGACCGAACCTCGCTTCGCCTCTCCACGAGTGAGCACGGGTTTCGGCATCCTGGGCGTCTCTGCCTCGACGCGCACCTACTCGGTCGCTCCGCCCCGAGTGATCATCCCGAACGACTGGGTGTTGTCGACGGCGACGGTCGACAACTCCGGCCATGCGCTCACGGGCCAGTCCTTCCTCCATGCCTGTCCCGCCTACGGACAGTTCGCCGGCGCCCCGCCCGTCCCGGCAGAGATCCAGTCGGCACACGCTGCGTGCATCAACACCCTCTCTGCGACCTTCCACACAGTTGTCACCTACCTGTGAACGCCAGCGTTATTCCCTAGCCCGACGTTGCCGTAATTCCCCACCGGGCTCCTGGGATGAGTGTTCTAGTCGATGGCGGCTCCGTTGGGTTGGGGTGTGTCGGTCAGGAGTTCGGTGAGCTGTTCGGCGAGGCGGTCGGCGGCGCTGCGTTGTAGACCGATGGCGACGATGACGGCGCGGTCTGCGCGTCGGATGCGTACGAGCCAGGCGCGTTCGGGCAGACGGCCCCGCGAGCTGGCTGAGCCCATGTCGACGTCGACGGTGACGGGAGCAGCCGCGAGGCGTTGACGTCGGCGATGGTCCCGAACGCGACAGGCCGTGGAGCAGAAGCGACCGGGCCGACCGAGGGCTTGGTGGGCGACGACGTTGGTGCAGCCCGGCCCGGCGCATGTTGCCACCCGACTATCGTAACGTAACGATATTGGTTGGGCGGGCTTCACGGGGTGGGCCTGCCCGGGGCCGCGGGCCGGGGTCTGGCGTCGAGCAGGTTGTCGAGGGCACGGGCGAGCGCGGTGGCTGATGGCCAGCCGAGGCCGTCGGCGATCTCGACGATTTGGTCGCCCCGCTTGAGCCGCACGGCCCACACCCGTTCGGTGGGCCGGCCGTCTGGGCTGGCCTCGGGGTGTTCGACCTCGACGGTGATTTGGTTTTGGCGGGGCGTTCGGTTGCGGGAGGGCCGGCACGCCGGTGTGCAGTAGATGGCGGGGCGGCCGGTGCGGTTGGTGCGGTGGACGGGCTGCTCACAGTCCGGCGCGGCGCACGTCACGGCGGCGGGGCTGCTCATTGTTTTGCTGTCTTGGGGGTCGTGTCGGTTGGGGGACGGGGCCGGTTGTTGGGCCGGTAGCTGCGGCCGGGCATGTGGATGTGATGCGCTCCGTTGACGACGCGGTCGAGGATCGATTCGGCCACGACGGGGTTCGGGAACAGCGAGTACCAGTCTTCGGCGGCCCTATTGGCGGTGATGATCAGCGGACGTCCCGCCCGTTCGCTGATCAGCTCGTACAGGTCGTCGGCCTGGGTTGGGGTGAACGGGCGCATGGCAAAGTCGTCGAGCAGCAGCAGGGCTGGGCGGGCCCATCGCCGCAGTCGGGTCTCCCAGCTGCGATCGGCGTGACCGCCGGCCAGATCGGCGAGCAGCCTGGAGGTTTTGGCGAAGATCACGCTGTGACCGTGCCGGCAGGCGGCATGCCCGAGCGCCTGGGCGATGTGGGACTTGCCGACGCCGACGGGGCCGTGCAGGACGACGCTCTGGCCGTGGTCCAAGAACCGCAGGGTGGCCAGGTCGCGGATGTGGGCGGCGGGGATCTTGGGGTTGAACGAGAAGTTGTAGTCCTCGAGGGTGGTGGTCTGCTCGAAGCGGGCGGCCTTGAGTCGCCGTTCCAGGGCGGCGGCGTCGCGGCGGCCGATCTCGTCTTCGCACAGCACTTCGAGGAACTCGAGGTGGCCGAGCTCACCCGCCTGGGCTTGGCCCAACCGGGCTTCGAGGGTGTCGAGCATGCCCGACAGGCCCAGGGTGCGCAGGCTGGCTTCGAGCTGATGGGTGCGGGTCATGGCGACACCCCGATCCGCTCGAGGACACACAGGACGGCGCCGAGGGGGCTGTCGGGGTCGTCGAGGACGGACGCGGAGCACACGAACAGACGGTGTCCGACCGGGACCGCCGCAGAGCCCGGCTCCCGGAACGAACGGCCGCAGGAAGCACAAGCCAACCCGTCGAGCTGGTCGGGCGTCAGGAGGTCCACGAGGGCGGTCATGACGCCTGCCCTTGGTCGAAGAGCCGCTCGGGGCCGTGGAGGTGCGCGGGGGCGACGTCGGCGACGGTGGTTTCGGTGTCGTCGGACTCGGTGCCCGCCGCCAGGATCCCTTTGACGGTCCGATACGACGGGTCGCCGACGGCGATGGCCCGGGCGCACGCGGCGTCCAGGCGTTTCGCGCCGCACTTGTCCGCGAGGCGGACCACTCCTTGGGCTGAGCGCAGTCGGTGCATGGCGTTGACCTCGAACAGCGCCTCGATCACGGCCACCACCGACGGGCCCAGATCAGCCGCCCGGTTCAAGCACCACTGCGGGGTCCGCATGAAGAACGCGACCTTCTCCGGCGGGTAGTCCGCCCAGTCGGTCTGCTTGCCCCGCTCCACCCGCGCCCACGTCTTGATCACCTGGCCGGCGACGAAGAGCTCCACGAGACGATCGCTCTCGCGGGCGTCGACCTGTTGGCCGATGTAGCGCCACGGGACCGAGTACAACGAGCGGCCTACGCGGACATGGCAGTCCGGCCCGACTTTGGGTCTGGACCATCCGGCCAGCTCGAAGATCGAAGCGGGCAGCGGGATCAGCGCGTCGGCCTCGACCGCCTCGAACACCGCCAGGGGCCCGGCACCGTCGAGGCTGCGGTGATGTCGGACCCCGGCGACCTCCACACACCAGCGCAATGCGCCGGCCTGCATGTCAGGCAGATCCAGCCACTCCCGGCCCCGCCACAGCGAGTCGCGTACATACGGCATCGGTCGTTCGACGCGGGGTTTGTCCTTTGGTTTCAGGACTCTTGCCGGGTCTATGAGGCAGCCGTAGTGGGCGGCGAGCTCACCATAGGCCCGGTTGATCTTCGGGTCATAGATGTCGGGCTTGGCGACCCCGGTCGCCAAATTATCGGGAACGAGGCGCCTCACAGACCCGCCGAAGAAGGCGAACGCGGCGACATGGGAAGCGACCCAGGACCGGGCGTCCATGCTGAACACCGGGCGCACGAACATGTGACGCGAACACACCAGCACCATCACGAACGCCCACACCCGGCGGGCCCGCCCCGTCAGCGGGTCGAACCAGGTGCCCAAGAACCCGTAGTCGATCTGGGCCTCCTCGCCCGCGTCCACATCGGGCCGCATCACCGTGACCCGGTCCCGCATCGATTCGTCCGGAAACTCGTTCGCGACGTACAACCTGAAGCTCGACACGCCCACGCTCAGGCCGTGCTCGTCCCGCAACCGTTGGAACACCGTGGCCGCCGTGTTCGTGGCCAACATGTCCTTGATCCGCTCCCGGTGAGCGTCGATCACCGGGAACGTCAAGCTCCGCGCCCGGGCATCGACCAGCTCAGGAAACCAACCCCGCACCAACTCAGCCCACTCCGCCCGGCCCAACGGCGGACCGCCAGGAGCCAGCCCCGCACCCTCGGCCCTGGCCACATACTTGCGGACGGTCTTCGGGTCGATACCCAAACTCGAGGCCACCACCGACTTCGGCCGGCCGGCATGCCAGTGCTGCAACACCTCAACGACGTCGATCACTTCGAACTGCCTCCTTGCCATGTTGACCTCGCTCACTGGGGAAGTGAGCCAAGGCGTGTACAAGTGCAAGAAGCCCGGCGGGTGGATCCCTCGTCCCAACCGCTGACTAGGGAATAACGCCGGCGACCAACTAGGGAATTACGCCGGCGTCAAACCTGTCCAGCTAGGGAATTACTTCGGCGCTGACAATATGATCGCTCCCGGCGTATCAGGCAGCCGCCTCGATCATCTATGCGTGCCTGTTCCAATGGTTGGCGTATCTGCATCAATGCTTCAATGACACCTTCCACTGGT